>JAEUUX010000282.1 GCA_016787295.1 Chitinophagales bacterium | reverse complement strand
GCAGGGCGTAGGCTGTTCGCTCCTACCCTATCCCCTACTGTGGGTAATCGTGCGGCGGTGTCTGTGCAGCATTTGCCAGAGGGTATGTACCTTGTTGAGGTGCAGACAGATGTGGGTGTTGGGGTGCAAAGGGTGTTGGTGGAATAGTGAAGAAAGGGACGGAGGTGTGAGATAATATGTTTCTTGTTCCTCGCTTCGTTCTGTTCTCTTTGTTATATATAGCCACAGCCTGCCATGCGCAGTAGTGCAACATTGGTAGGCTGTGTTTTTAATCGTGTACTATCTTTTTTTACATTTTAATACCATTTTTATGAAGAACTTTTTATGTTATTGTCTTTGTGCCTTACTAAGTGGCAGTGTCTCCGTCTTTGCCCAGACGGGTTATTTGCACTATCCTACGGACTCAATAACCACCCTTAACATATTTGAGGGTTATTTTGACGTGCCTCTAACTGACATATCGATTACACAACCGCAACATGGTGTGGTAACAATATTGCCTGATGGCATATTGCAGTATGTGGCTAATAGTATGACAGAAGCGGCTTATCCCGAAGAGTTCCTTTTTATTCTTTATAGTTATCAATTCCCTTACCCTAATATTGGTCGTATTATACCTGTATTTGACGACCCTATGCCTAATGTACCACCTCTCAATGAAATCCAAACAAATTATGTATGTAAGGATAAAGCCTATCCTTATCCTCCATCATTTCTGCTTACTATAACTGATGCTAATGATGACGATTATAATTATACCTTCCTACAAGAACCTTTACACGGTACTGCTGCTATAGTTAATACCTGCCTCTCTAATTATGAGCTTATTTATCAACCCGATGCGGGTTTTACAGGTATTGATTCTATGATTTACAGGGCTTGTGAAAGTAATACCATAGAGCAGTACTGTATTGATGTTTTGCGGATTATTCATGTAGCAGATTGTGAAGCATTACCTTTGGTAGCCAATGATGATGATTACTTTCGACCTTTATTAGCTAATGCTACACTATATCCTTTAGAGAATGATTATGCAGATAATTTGCCGGTCACAATTACTATCATCGCACAAGCTAATTTGGGAGATATGGTTGTTAATTCCGATAATAGCATTACGTATCATGCCTATAATGCTAACACATCTATAGTTGATCAGTTTAGCTACCAGATTTGTGATGCACTGGGTAACTGTTCCGACACTGTAACTGTTTCATTAAGCAATGTACCAACTATTTGGAACCCTATTGATCCTGTTTATCAAATTGTCAGTACTCCCGCTGATGAATCAGTAGAACTTACTTTTTTGTTGAATATATTAGGTTGTGAAGTTTATAACTGTATAGATTCTATCAATTCGTTGCTGCATTACGGTAGTATAGCTGTTACTTTTGATGGCAAATATATCTATACCCCTTTTGAGAACCTTGTACCGCCACTAGGAGGTGAAAGTTTGCATGAAGTAATTCCCTATTACATTTGTTCGGA
This sequence comes from Chitinophagales bacterium, assembly GCA_016787295.1. Taxonomy (GTDB): domain Bacteria; phylum Bacteroidota; class Bacteroidia; order Chitinophagales; family UBA2359; genus JAEUUX01. The sequence goes on along the minus strand of JAEUUX010000282.1, from coordinate 4,974 downwards.
ATATCCTAATTGGGGTACTGTGGTATTGATGGTTGACATCACTTTCCCTGTTTGTCATAATGATGCTATCACAGTTGGCTACCAAACACCTACTTCTATAGCCGTTTTGGGTAATGATTTGGGTGCAGACCCTTTTAATCTCATTGGGGTGTTTGTGAATCCGCAACACGGAACAGCTACTGTTACTGATAACCAACTGCTATATCAACCCGATAGTGCTTATGTGGGCAATGATACCTTACAGTATATAGCTTGCGATCCTTATGGCAACTGTGATGGAGCTACGGTTTTTATTACTGTTCTGCCCGATAGCGTTATTGGTATACCTTCCGTTTTTTCCAATATCTCCCTGTCGACACAGTTGCGGGTTTATCCCAACCCCACGCGCGAGCTGCTAAACATTGTCGTAGCTCCCGACCAGCAAATCCAAAACATCATGCTCACAGATATGGCAGGGCGTAGGCTGTTCTCTCCTACCTTATCCCCTACTGTGGGTAATCGTGCGGCGGTGTCTGTGCAGCATTTGCCAGAGGGTATGTACCTTGTTGAGGTGCAGACAGATGTGGGTGTTGGGGTGCAAAGGGTGTTGGTAGAATAGTGAAGAAAGGGACGGAGGTGTGAGATAATATGTTTCTTGTTCCTCGCTTTGTTCTGCTCTCTTTGTTATATATAGCCACAGCCTGCCACGCGCAGTAGTGCAATATTGGTAGGCTGTGGTTTTGATAGCTTACTTTATTTTTTAACCTTTTCAATATTAATTCTATGAAACCTTTATTGTTACTTTGTCTACTGTTATGGGCATTTTCTGCTACAACAGCCCAAACAGTAGTGACTATACCAGCCATTTATCCCGCCGACTCAACGGTCGAGATAGATGTTGCGCCCTATCTACCTGAGCAAATTACCTATCAGGTCTCTTTTTCAAACCCTGTTCGCGGTACTGTTAGCTGGCTGCCTTCTTTAAAGGTGCGCTATGTTGCTAATAGTTTAGCTGCTGCTGCTTATGGCGATGGCTTTACTTGCCATTTTTATAATGGTTTTAACTCTTTTGATGTTACGGTTGTAATTGATGCAGCGTCTTTTTCCAGTGCGCCACCCCTTATTAGTAATCATAATACCTTTACTTATTGTACTGACCAATTAGGTGTTTCGTCTATACAATTTACTACTTCAGATGTTGGAAATAATTATTGGGAGTTTGAAAACCAAATTATCACACAGCCTGCACACGGTGCGGCTACTATTTTACCACCTACAGAAGCGGGTAATCGCGAAATTTTTGTTTATACTCCGTCTCCCGGCTTTGTCGGAACAGATACTATTCATTATAGAGTCTGCAAAGCCAATAGTCCTATAGCACTTTGTAGTGATGGAATGCTGTTTGTTCAGTCTGAAGATTGTATAGACGATGTCATAGTGGCATCTGATTATGATCAAATACTATCTGATTCTCCCGACTCAATAGTCATCAACATATTGTCTCATTGTTTTGCAGATAGTCTGCCTGTGACTGTTCAATTGTTGGAAAATGGTTACTGGGGTAATGCGGTGGTAAACGCAGACCAAACTATTACCTATTTCCCTTATACAGATGGTAATGAACTAATTGACTTTATTCCTTACCAAATCTGTGACCCTGCCAATAACTGTGATACGGCTTATATCTACTTTCAATCAACTGCCTACTACTCCGACCCTTATTATGCTGCGCCAGAATTTTTAGATGTTGCCCCAAATCAGCCTATTAATATTGATCTTTTTGCTAATGATTCGGGTTATCATGAGGGTGTAGTGGTGGATAGTATTATTGATCAACCTTACTATGGCACCCTAACTTTGGAAGCCAATGGCACTTATACCTACGTGACTAACCCTAATATGGATATTCCAAGTGGGACTACCGATTATGTAGAATATATTGCTCGCACGCCCGGAGGATATATGCCGCATTCTGGTATCAATATTAGCATCTACTCAAGCAATGCATACCCTGATTATTATACAGTTCCTTACCAAACAGCAACTACTTTGCAGGTGTTGGAAAATGATCTAGGTATTGATTTGAACATTACTGCCATTGCGAGTCAAGCTCTTTGGGGTAGCGTCACTATTACCAACGACCAGCAGGCTATTATTTATACTCCCAACGAGGGCTTTTATGGGAATGATATATTTAGGTATACGGTTTGCGATGCAGGTAATAACTGTGAAACAGCTTCTGTTAGCATTCAAATAGCAGCACCTGACACTATTAGCAGTCCAATTATGCCACAGGCAGTTGAGTTCTATCCTATTTGCATTGAGGATAGCTGTAGCGGTTATAGTGTTCTCGGAAATTATCCTTATATAGCTCCGCTTCAATATGATGTCACTATCACACAGCCAAGCATATACGGCACTTCCATAATAGATAGTCTGGGGAAGTTTTGTTATTATATCAACCCCAATATGCTTACTGCCGACTTTCCGCTGTATGATACCTTGAAGGTGCAAGTTTGTCATCCTAATTTTCCTGATGCTGCCTGTGGAAACCTTGTAGCAGTATTACAGGTCGATGACTGTTATCCAACAATACTGAATCCCGAACCCTACTATATTAATTTAAGCTATATGGCGCCATTAGATGTAGCTTTTCAACTTAGTGCTACCGCCGACTATTGGGAAACATTGACCTATACACTACTTGAGTCATCTGTTTTGGGTACAATTTCTCTTAATCCCGATGGGTCGGGTCATTTTTTGAGCAACACTAATTTGCTTCCCGGTAGTGTAGATACTGTTACTTATCAATGCTGCAACAGCATGGGATTTTGTGTGGAGAATAAAATCTATATCCGCACTAATCCTTCCTATAGTTGCTGTACGCTGGCTATTGATGATTATTATATCTTGACGGCTGATACGGCTAATACACTTCCCGTTTTGGAGAATGACAACTTCGGTATGCACATTATTGGCATTATCGAACCACCTCAATACGGTAGTATTAGCTATACTGATAGTACCGTTGTTTATACCCCCGACAGTAATGCTTATCATCATGACGGTGGTTTTGGCTATATAGCACAACATACATCGGGTCTTATAGATACGGCTTATGTTAGTTTGTATGTTGAGGTATATCCTTTTGACCCGGATATTAACTATATCCCATCGGGTCAAAACCAATTTTTTTATCCTTGCAACGAAACCAACCTTACGTTTACAGTTATAGCGAGTGACCCCAATCCTAACACTACTTTGGCGCTAAGTATTACACAGTATCCACAACACGGCACCGCCACCCAATTGGGTAATAGTGCCATAACATATAGCCCTATAAGCAATTATGTGGGTGTAGATACTATTCGTTATACGGTATGCGAAACAAATACACCAGAGCATTACTGCCGCGATATGTATGCTGTACTCAATATTAGAGACTGCTATGACCCCATAGAAGCTATGCCCGACCTAGCGTATATGCCGCTTATTGATAATGAAAGTACTACTATCAATGTATTGGAAAATGATTATCGCGAAACAAACTTCATCACAGTCTCTGTCATATCCTCTCCTGTTTTAGGCACAGCAATCCTTAATCCCGATAATACCATTACCTACATTCTCGATAACTATCTTGTGGATTCTGTTAACATTAATAATGCCGACTATTTTACCTATACTGCCTGTACACAAGCAGGTTTTTGTGACACAGCTAGTGTAGCAGTAATGTTGAATGCCAATGAATATACTTCGACAGCAACAGATAGTCGTTCTACGCTACAAGATGTTCCTGTTACTGTAGATGTATTAGCCAATGATGAACCCAATGCGCACATTGTAGAAATAACTTCTCCTCCTCAACATGGTACTGCTTTTATTAACGAAGATAATACCATTACTTATACACCTTATGAAGGTTATACAGGAACGGACTATTTTCATTATTATGCTGTAAGTCCTTACAAAAGCCTTACAGATACTTACGTTTCTATTAATGTTATTCCTCCTCAATACAACAATATCCCAGACATTGTTGCCAATGATGATTACATCGAACAAAGCGGTTCTTCAATATGGTTTAATGTGTTGGCAAATGATACTGTCGATCCTTACAATGTTTATAGCAATATTTCGCTTTATCTAATTGGTTTTCCCGAAAATGGACAGGCTTATCTCTATGACGATGGAACATTGTACTACTATTATTCATCAGAAGTAGGTTTTGCCACGGCACAATATGTCGTTTGTTCCTACGTGGGTGATTTGCTAATTACCGAGCCTGTCATTATGTGCGACACCGCTACTGTTTATATATCCTCGCCTTTCAGCAACAATACCATGTACCCCGGCGACGTAAACAACGACCAAACAGTTAACACACTTGACTTTTTGGCGTTTGGAATGGCTCCCCTCACAACGGGCAGCCCGCGTCCCGATGCCTCAGATATATGGACGGGACAAGCAGCTACTACTTGGGACGAATACATTGACTACCGACCATTTGGCGAAGCCTTATTAATCAACCAAAGTTTGGCAGACTGCAATGGTGATGGTACAATAAGTTTTAGCGATGCTTCGTTGATACAACAGCATTATGGCAAAAGTCATTTCCCAACCAATAACCCTTTTTGGGTGCCAGTGCCTATGTTCCCGCAAGAAGATGCCCCTCTCATTCGGTTAGACCTGCCCGTAGCGGTTGATACAGTGGGGCGTTACTTTGCAGATATTTATTTGGCTACAGAAGAACAAGCCGCTCAAGATATGTATGGCATTGGTTTCAGTTTGCAATTTCCCGCTGAACAGATTCCGTTGGATAGTGTTCAGTTCTATATTGCGGACTCTTGGTTAGGTAATGCCAATGATTTGGAGGCGATGATGCACCTCGACGATGGGGAGGCACACATTGCGCTTTCGCGCCACGATGGACAGGGCAGAGCGGGTTATGGTAAAATTGGTACATTGTCCTACTATGTCAATAGTACAGACCTG
>JAEUUX010000064.1 GCA_016787295.1 Chitinophagales bacterium | reverse complement strand
AAAAATGACCTTCGGGCATATTGTTTTTTTTATGAAAACAAGCCGTAAAAAATAGCAATGCTAATAAAAGCATTTTGATGTTTGTTGTCATGCTTGATTAATTATTTTAGATTGGTAATGCGGAATGGGATAGTGAAATATAGCTTGCAAAGATACACAAAAACGGTCACTTGGCAAAGAGTGACTGTTTTTTGTGGGTGGGAGACGATGCCCCCCTTACTTCAATATGCCGCGCCGTTGGGCTTCTTGTCGTAGCCAAGGGTGAATCACATCAGCATTGGCTACTAAGTATTTGTGAAAATCGTTGCTCTTGGTTCTATGGTACAAATATGCTCGCTGAATGAAACCTAAAACAGGTTGCTTATCTACAAAAACAATAGCTTGTGGAAGTTCGCCACAAGTAGGTAAGATACAAGTGTTTTGATATTTTAGGTTGCAGAAAACAAAAAGGGTATCGTTTCCTTTTTTGTGAGTATCTATAGTCTCCACTTCCATAGCCAGCAAATTAGGAACAGTAATGGTGCTGTCAGTAACAAAATAAGTGTTACATTCAGATAATCTAAAAATACGGCTATCGTCCAAACATTCATCGGACGTATCATCTACTTGTTTTTGAAACAAAAAACTGTACATTGTCCATTTGGTATCGGATATTTGTTGCTCGTCGCTATTGGTTTCAAAACAGCCGATACAACAACAAAAAGAAAAACACAATAAAATAATGAATTTTTGCATGGTAAAGTTAGTTGCTGCTGCTCAAAGGAGAATAGTGCTGCCATAAGGATAGTAAGTGTTGGCTTGGAGGTGGTCGTCATACACTAAGGTCGGAAAAGGATACGCCATGGGTATTTTTATGATAAATGTAAAGCACGATTTTTAAAATGGTTAGTAGATTTTAAAAACCGTGCCATGCCATGTTTTAATCACAAAAGCCTATATAAAACCGACTCTCCGCTACATGAATCAAACCTAATTGTTTTTGTTCTGATTCGGATAGGGAATATAAACTATCTAATTGTGCCAAAGAAACAAAAGGCAAGCCAAATAGTTCTTTACGCGAAATAATAAATGGACAGTCTCGCGCCTCATTATACCCAACTTGTCCATCAGCTATAAAAGATTGACAGGCTTTATTAATCAAAAAACCTTTACCCTTTATATTGAACACAACAGCAATGTCTTCTTTAGGGTTAGTATAGTAAATAGCATTGCTATGGTAGTATCTACCACCTATTCCTTCGTATAGCGAAGTTGTGGTGTCTTCATATTGCTGATAGCCTTTAAACAAATGTGTGTCTTTTTCTCCATAAACAGTTATGAACTCTTTTGCTGCCAAGCAACATTCCTCAGCCCATGTAAAGTGACCATTTTGTTCGAAAAAGTACTGTTTTTGTGTATTTTTATCAATGAACACTATTTTAGAGCCATAATAAGCACCATGAATATTCTTAAAATGGTAGAATACCGTGCCGTTTAGGTACATTGTTTGTATAACCTTTTCTGGATGATGCGAAAACTTTGTACCCAATGAGCAAGCACTTAACAAAACAATTAAAATAACAACAATAATTTTCATCTTGGTTAGTTTTCGATTAAACGGAATGTGTACTTATTGCCCAATTTGGTGCATTCCTTTTTGCTTAACGATGAAGGTTGGTAAGTATTTGTTTAAAGGCGGTCGTCATACGCTAATCCCTGCTGGTTGCGCTGATGTTGGTAATACGTTCTTCGATACTGTGGTCTTACACGACGCAAAGATACAACAAAAAACGGTCACTTGGGGGAGGGTGACCGTTTTTTTGTGTGTGAAAATGACTATTGTACCTTACATATACAAATGATGATACCCATAACACTCTTCGTTACCAATGTTTAGTTTGATATAAGCACCTTTGAGCGTGTCTTCTACAACTCTAACTTCCCACAAACCATTCCAACCTGCTGTATTAAAATAGCGAGCAGTATGGTTTTGTATATTATTTGCTATGGTTTCATAGTTCTTTTGTAGGAACTTTTTACAAAGCAATTGTTTTTGAGGGGTTCTGAGAACGCTTCTTGTGGTGTCTATATCTGCAAATGCCTCGTTTAAACTCGCTGTATCTGCAATTTCCTTCAATTTGGTAACTTTAAAGAACGCAGAAATGATTTGCGTGGCACATTTGGCAGCAGCAATACTATCGGGGCACAAAGATAATATGTGGTTTAGATTTTTCTCTATGGGTAAGACTTCGCCTTTGGGCAGACCTTTGGTGGTGTCGCACAAAAAGTAATCCCATTCATCTCTAAACATAAAGAAAAACACTTGGTTATCAGAAAGCCTGCTAACAGAAACAATGCGACGTGAACCTAAAACACCATATTCTTGATGTGCCTTAAATAATAGCCCTAATTGTAGAATATGTATACTATCTACTACAGGAAGGGTAATGTGAATAATGGTGTCTATCTGTGATGCCCTTAAAGGAGATTTTGGCGATTCTTCCTTTATCAGAAAATCTAAAAGAGTGGTATTGTAAATTTTGTTGTAGTCTGATGAATTGCGTTTCTCACACGCAACAAACAAAGATAATACAACGACAAGTAAACAAATTAGTTTAGGCATTTTAACGGTTGTTTAGTTTTAGCAGATACTTAACCATATTGTTGCGGTAGTTGTCCTGCGGTGTTTCGTGAAATCTGCTATTTTTTGCATAGTACTGCCCTAGAAGTTTATTGGCTTCAGTATTGTTGTAGATGTAATTCCGCAAACTTGTATTAGCATTTTTGACTTCTCCTAGTGTCACTTCTCCTGATATCATTATACTGCCATTGGGAGCATAAGCATTTGCACTGCCATACTGACTTTCTCGTTGATGATCTATATGCACATTATGTCCCACACCATGCACGGCATATAAGGCTATTTCGGTGTATTTTTCGCCTTTGTAATGCCCAACAGATGCAATATCTACACCTACAAAGCTACCTGGATTTTCGCTCAGTTCTGGAAGGTCGTAGTTATGCTTGTCCCAATCTGCCAAAGTTTCATATATCTTGGCGGCATCGGGACTATTTCTTTCAGTAGGTGGTCCTGTCAAGAACTTTTTATCTCTACCTGTGAATTGGGCATAACGTGTCACATCGCTATGGCTTCCTATTAGCACAAAAGAGTCGGTATCATCTAACAACCAACTATGTGCCATATTTACACTACCATGTTCCGCAAAGTTTTGTACTTTTACGTTCTGGATACCCAATGCGTCATTAAACATACCTTGCATTTCTCTAACCACAATGTCTTGCTCCATTGTTCCCAATCCCGACGAAGGCAAAAACACCACATACACCATATTCCTCATCCCATCAGGATCCACCATTAAAACAGGATTCCCCGCCACATACCCATAGCCCGACGAGCTATGATAGCGTTCTGCCAAAGCATCCACCCCATTCCACCGGCCAGTCAGCGGGTCAAGGAGGCGAGCGCCGTAGTCCAACATGTTCAGGCTGAGGTCGTCTATGTACTCTTTGTTGTTGTATTTGTAGTCATTCGGTACAAACTGGTTACTACTACTCAAAGGAGCAATTACCAATTTAAACCTTTACACAAGCTAAGTTGGTTAAAATAGTCAACACATTTAGCATAATCATCCAATGGTCTTGAGAAACTTTGGTAATTTCTACATTTTTGTCCCATATTGACTTCTATAGTTACATTGTGGCAATGTAGACAAGGACGAAATGCTGCTACAGTATCAAGCACATAATGCTTATCAACTTGTGTTATGAGCGATGTAAGACTATCCATCACTTGTATATTATGCAAACAAGTAGTAGCTTTATAGTGTAATCTTTTGGAACGAGATAAAATTTTTGAATTTAGTTGGTCGCTGTCGGCTACTTTTCGTGTAATCATCGCATATCCTTCAAACTCTCGCACCGTAATTATCACAGTACTATCCATAGGGTAATAATAATCCAAACGAAAATAGTTTTGCAACTTACTGTGGGAATATGAGTTGTCTATGTCTTCGGGACAACGACATGGTTCATCTAATGCCGCCATGACTAAGCAATTACCTAAATTAGTTATTGTGTCTTGGCAGCTAATGATAAAAAATAAGGTAAAAAGGCAGAGAACTGTTTTCATGTTTTTATTTTTATTTGGATAGAGTTACCTCATATTCGCAATACACCCTTCAGCAAAATAGTCTTACACGACGCAAAGATACATAAAAACGGTCACTTGGGGGAGGGTGACCGTTTTTGTGTGTGTAAATGCCCTTACTTCAATATGCCGCGCCGTTGGGCTTCTTGGCGTAGCCAAGGGTGAATAGAATTTTTGTTGTGTTGCAGATAGTTACTGAAAATACTAAGAATTTTATTATAGTTGCTTGATTTGAAAGCAAATAATCCTTTATGAAAAAGACCATCTTTCAACACATAGTAAATACTATCAGGATATTGCCTGCTAAATGCAATTTCTTCAAACATACGGCTATGTACCTTTGATTCTTTGCTTGAAATAAATTGACAATAGTTGTCTTTATCAATGCCAATCCTTAACTTCATAGCTACTGTATCGCCATCAATCCATATAGTATCAAAGATAATAGGGAATGCTTCTATTTTTGTTGTTGACAATGATGTTGTATCTATTGTAGAGTCTTTTATATTCCAAGAAGTACAAGAATCTCCATAACTTACCATATATAACAACCATCGAGCGTTGTTGTATTGACGCTCTAAATGAAAGTCAGAGATAAGAATATTATCAAAATTAGTACTATTGGCATTGTTTTTTCCAGAATAGGGAACACCATTGTCACAACTACATAAAAGATACACACAAAAAAATAACGTAATATACCTCATTTCTTAAAAATGCTTTTATCTACACGTTTATAAACACCTATCGATTGTCTATAGGAAAAGAATATTCATCATCAACTTGTTCGACACGAACTATCTCCACTATTTTGAAGTAATGTGCACCGTAACAACCATCACTAATACGTCCATGTGGTTTTTTGCTATAGTAACCTTTTACTGTCATTCTTAATCGATGAAGTGTTGGGGCAGAAAAAAACAAATTATTAGTAGCAGGTGTCTCAAGGGAATCTATAAAAGTAGGCAGTACAATAGCCTTGAGCAACGATTGCTTATTGGCAGTTACAATCGTATAGTGTAAATTTTGTTCCTCGCATCCTTGCATTTCATTAACCATCTGTACTTCCAATAGTTGGGGTTCGTAAGCATTGAACAAACAAGCGGATAATAAACAGCAAACAAGGACAAAACTACTTTTCGTTATCTGGTTGATAAAATGGATAATTTTCATTAGCTGCATTGTCGTTGATTTTTTCTATGTTTTTTAAAATGTAAATATCACTATCTTTGCGGAACATTCGTAAATCTGTTGTGCCATAGTACTTATTGGCAATTTGGCGAAGATAGTCAACATTGGCTTTACTTAACTAATTGTCATCGGAATCTTTTTATATCTATAGTATTTATCAGATTCCCCGCCACATACCCATACCCCGACGAGCTATGATAGCGTTCTGCCAAAGCATCCACCCCATTCCACCTGCCCGTCAGCGGGTCAAGGAGGCGAGCGCCGTAGTCCAACATATTCAGGCTTAGGTCGTCTACCTAATGTAATACCAATTATCCTCCAATTTAATAGAACGCTTTATCGATTCAATTGTAGAAGTTTGATAAGGATAATCACCATTTATAGGAATGTTTGGGTCGATGTATTCTATTGAACTAGGTCGTTCATTTAAACCTAAATAATAGCTTGTTAGTTTGCTAAATTCACGGGTGTTGGAAACACGAAAAACTTGTAATTCAACAAAATCACTAGCCAACCTTTGGTAATGTGCTAGTAGTTCTTCTTTAGAACGAATAGATGACCGAAGATGGGGAGGAACTTTATAGGTAGCAAACACCAGTGTATCAGTAATTTGTGGGTCGGCTTGTAATTGACCATGGGCATCTCTGTAATAACGAATACCTAACATTTTACGTGCCTTACTTGGTGGATGTTCTTCATAATAGGGTATATTAACGATAATTATGCTATCGTCTCCCCTATACCTTTCTATAAACACCTGCTTGTATCGTTCCACCCCTTGTGTAACAATAGTAGCGTGTATACGTTTAACAATTGGCAAGTCATCATCTTTTTGATGACAACAAGAGGCAAGTATGCTTAGGCTGACTATAAACAAAGAAAAAATTATTCTTTTCATGGTATTTCAATATTTTTTAAGGGATAAGGTGGAGTCTTAAATTCCACCTTATCCTGCTTTATTAATAAAATAGGTACTATTATTTCTATTTCCCTAGTACTTATACCAAATCACCCGCAAAGGTATTAGAAAATGGACGCATTTCATACAAATGCGCCCATTTTGAGTTTCTTATGCCTACTTCTTTTCACAAAGAGTTATTTAACAAAAACCCTATTTTTGCTATTCTCTGGCAACATAGACAATATAAAGTTATGGACTTCCTTATTACAAACTAATAAAAATTCGCAGCTAACAAGTTTTTCGTGATAATAGGCATCTATGTAACACATAGTAGGGTGCATCAAATTGGCACAATTGCTATTAAGTTGCTTGTTGGGTGCTATATTTAATGCTTGAACATAGTCTCCTAACTTTACAAATAAGGTTGAATCAATAGCTTCTGTAAAAACTTTATAGCTGGTATAGGGAAACTTTTTACCTTCGCCCTGTTCGAATTTTTTAGATGGAATTGATTTTATTTGCAAAAACGCTCCAACTGACGATTTTTTAATGTTGATAATATTGCTCGTATCTAAGGGAGATATTACAATATACCTAAAAAAATCAGGTGTCTGGTGGTGTTTCTCAATAACAAAACTACATGGTTCGTCATACATCGTTAATACATCACAGTTCAGTTTGCTATTTAGTTCAACAATATTTTCGTTTAAACTACCTACGGTGCAAGAATAAACGAAAACAATGGCAAGCACAAAAACGTTTTTTTTTATACTGTATTGCATATTATTTTATTTGGGGCTGTATTCGTACCGCAAGACGGGCGAGTTGCTGCCCGTACTGATATTGGCTATGCGTCCTTCGGGGTGGTGGTAGTGATATATGCTTTAGCTATTAAAAATTATAGGCACGAGCAAAGGTATTGAAATTGTAATCACAATCCAACCTTTACTCGTGCTATAGTGGCGGGCTATTGAGTCCGTATTTTTCTTAGTTGAGAAGCCAACCAAGGGTTAATGATTGCTGTACTATCTAATGTACAGGTTAATAATTTTTTTAACGCCTCATGACTTTCTTTAGGACGATCCCATACCCCATTGAAAAAAGTTAAGCTAGATTGCTTAGAATATATTACACGTTGTTTGCTAACAGAAAAACCAATAACAGAAGAAGGAAAACCACGATAATTATCCTCATTTTTTACCCTACAACAATACATAGTATCGTTTATCATTGACTTCACAACAAAATGAAGCGTGTCTCCTGTCTTTAAAATAGTATCTACATCAATGGCATAACTGACCATACGTAAATTTGGAAATACAATACTGGTATCTTCCAAATTTTCATAATGTTGGAAACGATTAACCTTATCACTTCCCTGCTTTGACGGTAAAGCTCTTTCCAGCAACATAGTACAAGTATTACAACCAAATTTCTTATAAAATACCCAACGCACCGAATCAAAAGCTGTTTCTAAATGTTGTTTTACTACCATGGGCGGATAATCAGGGAAATTTTGGCGAACAGTTATATATCGCTTAGAAGGTGTTTTATCGTTAATGTTGTTACAACTTGATAACAATGCTGAATAAAACAGCAAAATAAAAAAGTTTTTCATGGTTATTTTATTAGTGAACGATTTACCTTTACAATTGATTTGGGTATTTGTATATAATTGTCACCTGGACGACCTCGCGAAGTAGTCTCAGGGCGATAGAAATAAATATTAATAGGGTCTATGACCACATTGTAATACGGGTTACGCCGGGTAAATAGCATGTCTCCTTCTCTGTCTGAGGGTCCAGGCGCATTTGAAAAACCAGAGGGAGTGGGATCATCTTTCGTAATATAATAAAAATACTGAGTACTTGGCATAGGGTGTAAATGTCCATTCACATCTCCACCTCCAACTGGCGTAACCATATTAAAATCGTTATCCGTATAGGGTTGAATACTTCCTGATACATCAAAAAGCGCCCCTGAACCATACGCATTGGCATAAGTCGAACCTCGAATATTTGTAGGTTTTTTTATCATGTCCATAGCAAATGACCATTCTACAAACACATACCTTTTATTGTCGAGGGTAATATGATCCACTGGTGTTTGGTCTACCTTTATTTTGAGACCATTAGTTTTGCCCCTGTATTCTTTATCAATTGCCTCCAAGCCTGCTACGTTATAACTAATCCCCAAATTACGCAAATAGCTTGCCGCCTTATTATCTCCGCCCAGCAGATTTATGATGTCCTTAGAATTTGAATAGGCTGCTACACTTAGAGCATTGTGGGCTGGAACAATGCAAATGGCATCAGCATCCGTGTCATCGGTCTTACCCAAATATCTGCCGCTCTCACTAAAATACCAAGTTCTCATCCCATCAGGATCCACCATTAAAACCGGATTCCCCGCCACATACCCATATCCCGACGAGCTATGATAGCGTTCTGCCAGTGCATCCACCCCATTCCACCGGCCCGTCAGCGGGTCAAGGAGGCGAGCGCCGTAGTCCAACATATTCAGGCTTAGGTCGTCTATGTACTCTTTGTTGTTGTATTTGTAGTCATTCGGCACAAACTGATTACTACTACTCAAAGGAGCAATAGTGCTACCATAAGGATAGTAAGTATTCGTTTGCAGGCGGTCGTCGTATTCTATTCCTGCTGGTAGGCTTATGTCGGAGAAAGAGACGCGGGAGTTGCCCAGATGGTCGCGCAAGGTGTATTCGTACCGCAAGACGGGGGAGTTGCTGCCTATGCTGATATTGGCTATGCGTCCTTCGGGGTGGTAGTAGGCACGGAACATAAACTTTTTTTGGGTGCAAAGATACACAAAAACGGTCACCCTCCCCCAAGTGACCGTTTTTTGTGTTGTGGCGGGGGGAAGAACTAGCACCTTAATAGCGCATATAATTACTATCCAATTCCGCTGGATTTAGCAATATTTTTCGTACTTGCAAGTAACCATTGGAAGACAAATAAAAATCTACACGAAAAAAGCGCCATGAAAAAGAATACCCTCGTTCAAATATTTCTTTAGGTATAATAGCAATGTAGCGACTATTTTCGGATAATGGGGTATGGACTATCGCGTAGGCTTTTTTATAACAGCAGTAATTAAAATCTTGGTAAGGATTTTTTAGCGTATCGGGATGTTTGCTCAAAGATTTTTCTACTGATTGCCACAAACTATCTGTGGAAGCAATTTTTAATAGAAAATCATAGGTCACATAAGGAGGAATTTGTACAATTTTGACTAAATGTAATAATCCTGCCCATTCTGCTTGTGTATGGGGCAAACGACGAAAATCATATTCCACCAATAGCTGATTAATCAAACTATCGCTTTGCTGATTAGCCAATGCTAATCGGTGCTGATATTCGCTATTATTATCCAAAGTATCTTGCCAAATACATTGAACGTATGGTATATGCTCAATTGAGTTATATCCCCTACAGATAGGATCCACGACAGCTTTATCTAAACTCTTTATGCCTTGAAAATCGTATCCTTTATACCTATCTTCCCATATCCTATTGCGTATGGTGTCCTTTTTATACAATAATGCAAAAAAGGATGGATTCTCCGAAGGTGATTTTAGGTAAATAGGAACGAGCTGTTTACTAACTACTGCTGTATGATATTGACAATCTTCAAAAGTCATTTTATTACAACCCCAAAGCATTGCTACTAAAAAAAGTAACAGCAAATATTTTATGGTGTTTTGCATGGGTATTATGTATTTATTTGTATAACCAATTACCAGAACCCTTTCTGAGCTTATAGTTGTCTTCTGGCACAACATTGTCGGCAAGTGTTCTTTTGATGATTTTTAGATGTTGAAGTAAAAATGAATATATCCTTCGGGGTGGTAAGGCATAAAACTGCGGAATAGTACAGTATAATTAGTGCTATTCCGCAGTTACTATTATTACCTATACATCTGCCTAACTAAGTACATAAGACAGCTATCTGCTCTACTATGTGTGTTGGGTGTGATGTTGTTTTTTTCTGAATACTTAACATAGCAAAACTCTACGAAGCGGTTATCTAAAATACTCCGATAATTTTTACAATAAACTTGATAGATTTTATTTTTGCTATCGCGTTCATAGACACAAGACACGTCAAACAACGAATCAGCCTCTATAACAATGGTATTAGTAGCAAATAATGTAAAACCGTATTTTCGTTGACGCGCTGCAAGCACCCCTTTTTCTTCCGCATCTATAAAGTCTTGATAGCTACGCCACTCGTTTGTATCTACTGAAATGATTATTTTGGTGCTATCTACCTCATTGAGGTAAACTATGCAGTCCTTTAGTACATCATCTGCATTCCAAAGTCCTGTACGATAGGTATGTAATAATTGATCAGAAGATGGAGGGTAACCGTACAAACATTTATATTGTTGGAATCCTTTGGGAGGTTGGATAGTACTTAAATTACCTACAACTGCTCGTTTTGTAGGTTTGGCTACTTTTTTACAACAACACAAAGCCATAAGCATCCAAATTATGAATGCTACTTTTATGGAAAGATTAAGAAGTTTTACCATGGTAATCTTGTAAGGTTATAGAAGAGGTTGTGGTTGTATTTATCTTCGGAATAACCACCATTAAATTTTTCAAGGAAATATGGCTTAAGTATACTATTATACGTTGGATTGAGCCAGTCGGATAACTTAGAAAATCCGAGTGACTTGGCTCCTCCAGATGGGTAAACAATATAGTCGCCGTCAGCCATCACTGTTAAGTGCAAACTACCTGGATAACGAGCTTCTTGGTCGTGACCTAAATTAACATTATGTCCAGTACCATGCACCGCTAAAAATGCTATACTTTGTATAAACGTACCTTTTGCTTTTATTGAAAATTTCAGGGTACGGTCAGATGAAATACCAACAAATTGTCCTCGATATTTGCCTTCTTTATCGGACAATGAACGTCTGTTTTCGCTAAGTTCAGGACAAACATCACCATACTCAACAAAAACCCTCGCATTTTCATCCATTTCATAACAACTAGTTTCGCTTCGTTTACGCACAATATTAACATCTGTAACAGAACCTATAGCCACTATTGCATCAGAATAGTCTATATACATACCATATATCTTTCCGCGCTTTGCTTGGTTAAATTCTGTTACTTTGATTAGAGAATTACCTTGTGAATCTTTAAGCCCAATAACATCATCATAAATTCGCTGCATTTCGGCAATAACAGCCGTTTTTTGAGCAGCATTTAATCCCGACGAAGGCAAAAACACCACATACACCATATTCCTCATCCCATCAGGATCCACCATTAAAACAGGATTCCCCGCCACATACCCATATCCCGACGAGCTATGATAGCGTTCTGCCAGTGCATCCACCCCATTCCACCGGCCCGTCAGCGGGTCAAGGAGGCGGTAGCCGTAGTCCAACATATTCAGGCTTAGGTCGTCTATGTACTCTTTGTTGTTGTATTTGTAGTCATTCGGCACAAACTGGTTACTACTACTCAAAGGTGCAATAGTGCTACCATATGGATAGTAAGTATTCGTTTGTAGGCGGTCGTCGTATTCTATCCCTGCTGGTAGGCTTATGTCAGAGAAAGAGACGCGGGAGTTGCCCAGATGGTCGCGCAGGGTGTATTCGTACCGCAAGACGGGGGAGTTGCTGCCTGTGCTGATATTGGCTATGCGTCCTTCGGCGTGGTGGTAGGTGCGGAGCATAAACTTTTTTTGGGCGATTTAATGTTACAAAGGTAATATTATCTTTCAATAAAGTTACAATAAAAACAAAAAATACCGAAAGTTTGACAAATACTATGGTAGCAGAAGTATTTTATCAGGTTTTTGTGATTTTTACACCCCTCTGCACCACGATACATACCCCTCTGCACCACGATACATATCCCTCTGCACCACGATACATACCCCTCTGCACCACGATACATACCCCTCTGCACCACGATACATATCCCTCTGCACCACGATACACACCCCTCTGCACCACGATACACACCCCTCTGCACCACGATACACACCCCTCTGCACCACGATACATTCCCCTCTGCACCACGCTACATACCCCGCTGCACCACGATACATACCCCTCTGCTCCACGATACATACCCCTCTGCACCACGATACGCACCCCCATAATTATTAATTTTTGTTAAAAATTTTTTGTGCATGCCAGCTGTGGTATATCAATAGCGTCTAGAGC
>JAEUUX010000249.1 GCA_016787295.1 Chitinophagales bacterium | reverse complement strand
AACCGGATTATCCAAGTTACTATTATAGGGTGTCCAGGCATAGAACTGTTCACTTCGGGGTCTATCTGCCACCATCGGGCTATTTGTGGGTCGAGGGTGCGGTAGCGTGCCATGTCTATATTGATACCCAGAACGTCTTCTAATTCTATGCCATTGTATTGGTATTTGTTTTCTAAGGTATCAACGCCGCCAATAGTAGTTGGATATAGTTGGCATAGGTTGCCAATTGGTAAGCCGTAGGCATAGTTTTGGTCTATTGCAGGATTTTGGGGTCGGTGCTGGTGGGAGCGCTGGGGTTGGGGGTGAAACAGATACGGATACAGCTAAAAACATGGCAAAGATACAAATTCCCTCCCGTATTGCCAAATTTTGTTTTCGAAAGAATAAATTTGGTATGGTTGGGATAGATAGGAAACCCCCTCTCTTTAATTGTGGTTAAAGAGAGGGGGTGTCTAAAGATAGTAGCAATATCATTAAGTTAAGGCAATAATGGGAGAGTATTTTGTAGTTTATGCGTTTTTTACCGCTATAATAAGCCTTTTTTCCTATTTTCGTAATAAAAACCCTAATAAAAACGCTTAACTTAATGACATTGGAGGGAGATATTGGGAAGTACAAAAACCAACAAAGGATGTTTCCATGTGCAAACATCATAATCTGATTACCTCAAAATTCTTTTTTAAGGAATGGGCTTCGCCGTATGAAGTATCGCTATTTGAGGATTAGTCAGCAAATACTCTACAGTATACTTTTGACCTACTTTAAATTGTGAAATGTCATAAAAAGATTGTTCACGTATCAAAGTATTACCATTTACATTATAAGAGAATTTAAGGTCTGGATAAATGCCGCTGGGGTGCAACCGAGTGATTGTTCCTATAGTAATAGCTGTTACTTGATTAGACAAAAATAGCGGTTCAGGAAGCAGCACAGTTGCAGTTGTAGGGGCTGTATAATCATAGATAATTTTATATTGTTCTCCTATTTGCAACAAGCCCGCTGTGCTCGTCTTAACAAAATACTGCTTACCATTAATTATGTAGCTCAATTTCGCCTCTTCTGTCTTAGAATAACCAACAGATATTACCGAACCAATTGTTTCGCTTTTGTGTTGCTCGATTTGTGCTTTTTTCGTTTGCTCCAAATAGTTCGCCATACCATAAATCATTAATACCCACAATGCGGCACTTAGAAATAGTACTATTAAGCTAGAAATTATTTTTTTCATCTTTTAATCATTGATTTGCCCTTGTTGTTGATAATATGAATTGTTTCGAGCAAATGCTTCTGCTTGCATTTGACTAACAGTAGCTTTTGCTGCATCGGATGTTTTGTTAGCTGTAGTTCCTTTGATAGGTTTATTTACAAGAGTGTTCGTTGCTTGCACAATAAATAGTTTCTGTTGTGCTGACTTGGCATCACTTGTGGCATGCCTTCTTGCTCTTAAATCCGACAAACTTTGCGCTCCATCACCACCTGCAAGTGGATTTTGGTGATAAGATGCTGCCAGATTAGCATGGTCGGCATTGCTTTTAGCAACATTTTCTACATGTCCAGTTGCTTTACCAATAGTAGAATCAAAAGCTTTTCCACCTACTACATTTACAGCTAAATCCACACCTGCTTGTGTGGTAGTTTTTTCACCATTGAAAATATTTTTATTACCATCTGCTATGGATATATCTGCGCTTGCCTTTATAACCTCTCCACCATATTCCGCTACCCCTTTAAGGGCTACTCCACCAACACCAGATGCCATTAATGCTCCCTTACCACCTTCAACAAGTACATCCACAATGTCTATTCTGTTTAATGCTTCACCCAAACTAGCCCCTCCTGACATATGTGTCATGACTTGTGTAGCTGTTTCCCATCCTGCTCCTATTGCAAAACCAACAGCTATATTCCAAGGCACATCCCCATCCCTATCTTCATACCTAACCGGATTATCCAAGTTACTATTATAGGGTGTCCAGACATAGAACTGTTCTACTTCGGGATCTATCTGCCACCACCTGCCTAGTTGCGGGTCGAGGGTGCGGTAGCGTGCCATGTCTATATTGATACCCAGAACGTCTTCTAATTCTATGCCATTGTATTGGTATTTGTTTTCTAAGGTATCAACGCCGCCAATAGTGGTTGGGTATAGTTGGCATA
This sequence comes from Chitinophagales bacterium, assembly GCA_016787295.1. Lineage (GTDB taxonomy): Bacteria > Bacteroidota > Bacteroidia > Chitinophagales > UBA2359 > JAEUUX01. The sequence goes on along the minus strand of JAEUUX010000249.1, from coordinate 38,393 downwards.
GGTTGCCAATTGGTAAGCCATAGGTATAATTTTGGTCTGTTGCAGGATTTTGGGGTCGGTGCTGGTGGGAGCGCTGGGGTTGGAGGTGAAACAGATGCGGATACAGCTAAAAACATGGCAAAGATACAAATTCCCTCCTGTATTGCCAAATTTTGTTTTTGAAAGAATAAATTTGGTATGGTTGGGATGGATAGGAAAACCTCTCTCTTTAATTGTGGTTAAAGAGAGGGATATAAATTGTTGCAAGGATGGGATTTGTTCTTGTTTTTTTGGAGGGACTAAAATTTATGTTAACGGACTCAATTTTATTTTTTTGCCGTTTACCATAAAACCATCTTGGAGGCTAAACAAAATACCCTGACGTAGTGTTGCCACAATATAATCAAAACGATTTGTAAATAAAGTTGTATCTATGGGTAGATAAACTAAATACTTTGCTGCATTAGGGGGGTCAGGTGTTTTTAGGAGTTGCGAAGCATCGACTCCCCAAGTTACAATATCTTTGGTTGGAATAGGTATATGGATTGTTATCCACTTTTCCTTATCCATGACATAAGATTTCGTTTTTTTACCAATACGCAATTGACTTCCATTGTTATATACTGGATTAAAAATAATTTGCCAATCGTCTAAACCGTCAACAGTTATTTTTGATAGAAGCAAATTCGTTTCGGGTTTGAGGATATTGCTTACTTGATCAGTATCAAAACCAACATCTAAAAAATCAATTACATAACTTGTATGCTTAATAACAGATACCATTTTTGTTAATTTATAGATTTAATATTTGCGTAAAATAAATTATACGAAAATAAAAACATATATAAATACCAACTTTCTGATTGTTTGTAAAACGAAACTTAAATTATTTATTTTTGTTTAGCTTTACAAATTCCTGATAATCAAAAGTTTATTTTTTAGGTGGAGTAGGATGATAATTTTTATCTTTTTCTTTGTTTAGTGGCAGTTTGTGTCCTTGCTCTCGGTATTCGCGCACCTTGGCAGCTTCTGCCTTTTTTGCCTCTCCTGTTGTGGTTTTACCCAAATCTTCGATCACAGTCGCTTTGGCATCGGGATGGGTTTTTGGGGCTTTCCGTTCACTTGTATGTACTCTCTTTATTTTTCCATCAGCCATTTTATCAGTTGCGTCTGCTTTGCCTACTTTTAGCTTACTCCGCCCGTACTGGCTGTATTCGTGGCGGTTGCTGGCGGCAAGGTTGATGTGTCTTTCTTCGGTGTAGTACATAGGTATTTTTATTTTGTTGTTTGGATAAAATGTTCCCTCTAAACAAATAGAGGGAACATAAATTGATGAACTACCATTTATAGTTACGTGTAATAACAGTACGTGTAACTATGCTGTCTTGCTTATATGTTATAGTGCCACATGATAAGCCATTGCTAAAATAATGCCATTTGCCTTGTTTTTTACCTTGTTTATACCTGCCATAGGTGTTAATTTGTCCATCATAACGATAACGATAATACTTACCTTTGAGAATACCATTTTTGTACCTTAGTACTTCAATGGAACGGAAGGTATCTGCAGTAATCCACAAACCTTGCTTTCGGTTTAAATTATCAACAACATTAATCTTGTTTTGTGGAAGATTAGGGGTACAGGAAAATGCAAATAAGATAGCTATTGCTAATAGGATAATTATTTTTTTCATGATTACTCCTCCTCCTGTGGATTGCTTAACGAATTACCATTTGGGTCAACACCATAAAAAGCAGGTTTAGGTTGTCCAGCCCCATCTATTGCACCAGCATTTGGGTTTTCGTAGTCGTTCTTAAATTCTGTTGCATCGCCTCCATGCATTTGTCTATACTGTTTCCAAGCACTATACTCGGTATTAAGAGTCTTTGTTTCTTGCTCCCATGTATAGCGAACATCGGTATCATTAGCTTTTCTCATTGCTGCTATTTCTTTATCCTTTTTAATTTGCTCTTTATCAGTACCATGTAGCACTTCATGAGTACCTACTGCATTTATTAACTCTTCGTCGGATTTAACCTTGTCAAATCTATCGCCTATGCGCTCAGTAGAAATGGTAACGGTTGCTTTTTCATAGTAATCCTTATCACCTTTGGCACTGCCAAAACCTAATATTTTTCCATGTTGACCATCAGGTGTTTTTGCACTTAGTTTTAGCGTAAATTTAGTTTCTGAGCTTACCCATTTTTTAAAAGCAGCAGTACCCATTGAGGTTTTGGACATGGCATTATAGATAGTTTGAGCATTTTTAGATGCTTTTTTATTATCTACTTGCACATTGCCATCTTTATCAATAGAAAATCCTTTTACAGTTCTCCCATCAGGATCAATAAACCGCACAGGATTCCCTGCTCCATAATTATACCCACTCCAAGCCACATATTTTTCGGTTAGCGGGTCTATCTGCCACCACCTGCCTAGTTGCGGGTCGAGGGTGCGGTAGCGTGCCATGTCTATATTGATACCCAGAACGTCTTCTAATTCTATGCCATTGTATTGGTATTTGTTTTCTAAGGTATCAATGCCGCCAATAGTAGTTGGATATAGTTGGCATAGGTTGCCAATTGGTAAGCCGTAGGCATAGTTTTGGTCTGTTGCAGGATTTTGGGGTCGGTGCTGGTGGGAGCGCTGGGGTTGGGGGTGAAACAGATACGGATACAGCTAAAAACATGGCAAAGATACAAATTTCCTCCCGTATTGCCAAATTTTGTTTTCGAAAGAGGAAATTTGGTATGGCTGGAATAAATAAGACACCCCCTCTCTTTAATTGTGGTTAAAGAGAGGGGGTTGTGTAAATTGCTGTCAAGGATGGGATTTGTTCTTGTGTTGTTGGGGGGGTGAGTTTTAAAAATAATACACGTATAAAACAATAAAAATCACATAATAATATTTTTTAAGTCATTATTGTATGTTCTTATTTCTAAAATAAAATCTTCTGTTATATTATTGGTTTTTATCTTTTGTAAAATACTTAATTGTCTTTCATATTCTTGTTGCATAATTATATCAGAATCTATTTTATATTCAAGATGAGGATCGCCATATTCTATGTTGTTTTTTAATTGAATATATAAATCAATAGTATCTATAATATGAGTAATGGAGTTTTCTATATTTTTATTGTTGTGACTAACTAAGTATTCTAACACTTCATCAAAGGAACAACAAACATCAAGAGCATAACTTGCAAGAGGAGTATTAAAATCGTCTAAATCAGGAGCGATTAATTGTAGTTTTTCTTTTATATCTTCTATACCAAAGATAGGTGTTCTTTGCAAAGCAATATCATATAATAAGATGATTTGCTCTTTAAGACAGGCTGTATCACCCCATTGACATTTTCGATGGAAAACATCATAAATAGGCAACAATTTTTCACAATTTAATGCTGCAAAAAGAACATTTTTGTGAAAATTATTATTTTTTATAATAATTTTTATTTTACGATACAAAACACTCATTGTTTTACATAATTTAAAAACAATACATTGTATTTAACAAAGTATTTTAAAATAAAAAGAACTCTTTGATTTCAATTTGTTTTTTATGCATACTCTGGTATCTACTGCCATCTAACAACTGAGACATTATAAGAATTCGGGCTACGCGTCTTCAGTATTTTCTGGACATAGCAAAGACGCATCATACCAAACATCTTCATAATTGTTAGCAATTAAAAAACGATATCCTGGCGGTAAACCCAAAAATTTCAGCACTTTTGGACACCAATCCTTAATATGTTCAACATGTAGAGGTAGAAAAAAGTCATCGTCTTGCAATAATTCTTCTCCTGCCCAAATATACCAACCTGTTGTATCACCTTCTGGTAAAATCCGTAAACCATTGATAGGTTCTATCCCCAACTTAACATTGGTAGAAATACCGACCTTTAGGTTCTCCGATAATGCCCAAAATTTAGCATTATATTTATGACAAATGCTTTTTTGTTTGTTAGTTAAATCCATGTTTTTTTTGTGTCTACCTACTGCCATTTGCTTATTTGCGAGTCGGGGGTGCAGTGAAATGGTTAAAAACACCACAAAGATACAAACTCCTTCCTGTATTGTTAGAGATTTTGTTTTTTGAGGATTGGAGAGAGAAGGGGTTATTAGAAACGAAGTTTAACACTCCGTCCATTCTATTCCTCAATAGAAAAAACAAATGTTGTTCCATCTGGAATGCCACGAATTTGCTGTTCTATATCAGAATAAAACTCAATGTATCTAGGAAATTCGACAGAGTATAAATTACTTTCTTCATAAACACCGCCCAATACAAACGGAATTTTAGGGCATAGTCGAGTTACTTTTTTATTTGTAAGTAGATTAGCAAATACGTTTCCAGTATAAAACGTCGGGTCTGTGGTAATGACTGTAATCCACTCTAAAAAAGATGTTGCCATTTGCTCTTCTGCTCCTGTTTCTTGATTCAGCATCAATATCGCACCATTAGAAAACACAAATTGATTCCCAAATATATCTTGAGCAAACGAAAAATAAGATGGTCGCCAAAAACTGCATTTTTCTTTTAATACATTATTAATAAAAAATACATTATTAAGTTCAGGCAATAAACCATAGATATGAAGACTCATTTCATAATAATAACCTCCATTGGTTTGTTTTATGAATTGAAGATAGTCGTTATCCTTAACAAAAGAAGTAAGTTGCGAAAGAAAAACTTCGTCTTGAACTGCTAATGGTATATTAAAAATTTCAGATAATAAAACATCAAATTTTATCATAAGAAAATACAAATAAATTTTAAATAAGACACAAGATTATTTAGGGTTTAATAAACCAACATTGGTAAAGATATAATCATTGATTTGCCCTTGTTTTAACTAATAATTAGATTTGGGCTGAGTACTCTTAGTGAAAAATCTCATGTTACGCACTTGCTGTTCTGCAACAGTTTATTTTGACAAAATAGCAATTATAAAAACGCACCTACACATACACTATTTTCGTCACCCGAAATAGTGCTGTTTCGGTCGTTGAGGCATCGAAGTCACTGCTAAACAGACAAAAAGCGATAAAGTGCCTCAACGATTGCCTACATTTTGTGGTAGCTAATGTGGAAAAACAGACAAAATGCCTACGATTTTGCTTGCTACCACAAAATTAAGCAAAGATTACAACACGCCGGACGAATCCACTCGAAAAAAGAACACGCTTTTTTGCTGTTGTTTGGGTGAGCAAAAAAGATGAATCACCATTTGTTATTTACGATAATAGCATTTCGAGGAACGGCAAATGGTCGTTAATTTACACTCCATTTTTTGAACAAGTGCGTAACATGAGTGAAAATATACTATTCCATAGTATTATATTTTTTGTTCAAAATCAGCTATGTCTGATATGGCAGAACACCACAAAGTACCGAATACTTCGATATCTAACCAATCGCCCCCATCTTCGTCATAAAAATCCAATAGCATTTTATTAGATTGGTCGAAAGATAGAAGTGCTATAAGTCCTCCACCTATATAAAAATCATCAAAATCGGAGTTAAAGGCTGTTATGGAAGGCATAATATACACACCGCAATACTCTGAATAACTCGTCCAATATAAAATCGGATTGGTATCTATGTCATAAATACTAGCAATAACTTCTTTTAGCAATGTTATTTTATCAAGAAAAGGCACAGTTGCTTTCATTGTCCGTCCATATTCTCGTTTATCATTCATAAAACAGTCAGTGTCTTCCACACTCATAAAACGATTTTCGTCTACAGGTACAGTAAGTGAAGCCCTTAATTCAGCAAGATATTTTTCTTTGTAAATCTTGCCATATACTTTTGTAGTTAGTATTTGCCGTCTTGTTTTCATGGTATTATATAGAATATTATTTTAGAAAAAACAATAAAATAGTTGTAAAGTAGGGAGTGCCTTCTGTGATTATGGAATATAGGTTAAGCCCTTACCACATTCATACTTAAAATGAAATGATTTGCCATCTCTATTGTGATAGAACAAAGATTTTCTTTTTCTACTAACATCAAACTGTATTATGTTAATAAAAAAACCACTTTCTTCAAATCTTAAAGGAATTATTCTATACAACTTAATTGTTTTACGTTTAGTTGTTAAGTGAGATATATTACCAATATCAAGATATTTAATAATTACTCCTGATATATTATTTGGCAAATTGCTTATATTCATTCGCTCTTTTTCTATGAACAAAGTGTCACCATAATTGGCATGTATTTTACAAAATTCTTTTATCACAAAATAATAAATATTTGTGCTATCATTTTTTTCTGTATTAAAAGAATTTTGAGTATATCCTGTAAAAGGTAACAATAACAAAATTAATTTAATGATATTTTTTTTCATAAAAAATTATTTAACTACGGATTTTCACCATCTAACCGCCGACAAATTACATGCATTTTCTCAAATATGCTATTTTGCCATTTAGGAGAATGCCATGTCTCTCGAAGCAATATTCCGTTTTCGTAATATTTGGATTAGGTATTTTACTCCATCTGTGCGAAAAAAAGTTACCTTTCCATGCCGAACTCCTTTTTTGTAGTGAGCTATACAAGTTTCTCCATTGCTAAAAACTGTTTTGACCCTGCCTGTAGGCACACTTTTTCTTTGCAAAGCACAACAAGAAGGCATTACAATCCAAAGGCTGATAAGTAAAAAAACAATATTTTATTTGGCATTGTCTGATTTTTGAGTGCTTAGTTATTGGCAAGCACGAACTCGGGATTTTACAATAAACTCCTCCCTCAAAAAAACAACCCGCATAAAACCAAACATTATACGGGTTATTTAACAAAAACTACCCCTCAAACTGCAAAGAAAAAGTTAGATAGCTCGATTTGAGGTAGCGCAACACATCGGAATACTGGTAGTTTTCGGTTGGCACAAACAAATTGGGCAAACCGCGCGTAATCCTGATTTCGGGCGAAAGAATGAAACTGGGGAAATAAAATTCTGTTCCCACACCATATTCTATCGAAAAATCAAAAGGCGCTATCTTCACAATATCGGTTGCACGCCGAGCTTTTGAGTTTGATGCCAAGTCCCAATCAAATCGTATACCTACTAAACCATAAAAACGAAAGTTTTCGTTGAAAAAACGGTCTGATTTGTATTTGAATGTCAAAGGAAAATTGAGCAAAATAGACTCTACTGTTTGCTTCACTTCTTCGTCGGCAGTAGCGGCAATTTGTGAATATACCAAGTCTTTTTCGGCAAAAATCAAGGTGGGAATAAACCGTATGTCCGTGTTTTCGCCAATGTGTAGATCCGAAATGATGCCCACATTGAAGCCCGGCGATGCGGGCGATTGCACCACTTTGAGGCTATCATGATAGGTAAATTGGTCGGCATGCGTAATGCGAAACCGTGCATTGTTCATGCCCAACAAAAAACCAAAGTGGATTTTCTTCTTGTCGTTTTTTGCCATATTGTGAATTTGTGCCGCTACATCATGGCTATTGCACAAACCCAATAGCAAAAACAAAACACTTATTTGTCGGCAATATACACCGAGCAAATACCGAAAGTTAGTGGAATACATGTTGCTGTTTTAAATCCGTTTTGTAATAATATTTTAACAAACGCCTCTCGTTCAGGAAAGGCTTGTACCGATTCGGGTAGGTAGGTATAGGCGCTGCTATCGTTGGAAATCAATTTGCCCACACGTGGCAAAATGTGTGTAAAATAAAATTGGTATACCTGCTTAACAATGGGTAGTTGTGGTTTAGAAAATTCCAATATCATCAACCTGCCCTTGGGACGTAACACCCTAAAAAGTTCGCTAACGCCTTTGTGAAGGTTCTCAAAATTGCGCACACCAAAAGCAACGGTAATAGCATCAAATTTATTGTCATGAAAGCCCAAATTTTCTGCATCACCCAATTGTAAGGTAATTATTTTGTCCAATTGCAAGTGTTTAATTTTTTCGCGCCCATGTACCAACATCTGCTCCGAAATGTCTGTGCCAACAATCAATGAAGGTTTCAACTGGCGAGCAGCGGCAATGGCGAGGTCGGCGGTGCCGGTGGCTACATCTAAAACAATTTGGGGGCGCAAATCTTTGAGTTGCCGAATACCATACCAACGCCAATAACGGTCAATACCCAACGATAAAAGATGGTTCAGACGGTCATAGCTGCTGGCAATATTATTGAACATCAAGGCAATTTGCCCTTTCTTGTTCAAACTCATGTTTTCGTAAGGTACTACAGGAGTGCTGGGTTTCATATATGCTGACTATGTTTTTGTAAAAGTATATTGAATAATAAGATAAACATAGCGCGCCAATGTTTTGGGTATTGACGCGCTATGCTATAGAATGAAAATGGCTTTTTTTAGTGTAAGACAACTAATTTTTCGGAATGATAGAGGGTATTGCTCTGTACCACCACAAAATATATGCCATTGGGTAGTTGGTCTATAGCTAACGGTACTGAATTGTTACCGCTTTGAACAGTTTGTTGCTGTTGGCGAATCAATTTGCCTGTTTGGTCAAATAAAGTAATGTTGACATCATCAGCCGTCGCATGGTCGATAGTCACGGTCACTTGGCGGCTACTCGGGTTGGGATACAAACGAACTTGTTGTGCTTTGGGTGCAGCAATAGCGTTCATGCCAATAACGCTACCATTGATGTTTATATTGTCTATGAACAAATTATTTCCTTGTTTGCGGGTTTGTCTAACCTTAAGTATGACGTTTTTTGCACCCAAAAGGTTGCTTAAGTTAACGGTTTTTGTTTGCCATTGCCCGGCGGTGGGTGTGAACTCACTATTTTGTGGAGCAACAGTTTCCAAATCGGCACCTGTGAATGTGGCAATGGTTTGGTAGGTTTGTTCACAATCTTTCGAAGCCAACACTTCGAGAATGTCCGATTCGTCACCCATATTTTTCAAACAATATGCCACATCAAAATTAAGTGACAATGTTTCATATGTAGAAAAATTGAGACGTGGCAACTCTACTTCATCTATAGCGTTGGTAGCAGTATAGAAAAAGTTGTGCATATACATCGATTTGGAGCTATTGTTACCCGTATTGGTTTGGGCAAAACCCACGCCAGCGGTTGTTCCGTCAGGATTATTAAGACTCCAAGCTGTGGCAGGAAAAGTGTTTTCAAATCCTTCTACTACAGGCAAAGTTCCACCCACTGAAATAGTCGCAAAAGTAATGTCTTTGGTGTTATTGTTGGGAGAAAAATCTATGCCTGCATTGACATTGGTGACATTAAAACTAAGACTATGCACAATACCATTGGCTATAGTATTGGTGGGCGGCAAAGTGAGGACAAGTGTATCTAATGGCTGCAAAGGATTGGCTTCGTTTATCCATTCAAATTGTTGTGTGGGGCTACCATCTATACTATAGTTAACTATCATATAGAAAATCGGCATTGTCCCAAAGTTTTGGATTTCCAAAACGGGTGAAACTGTGGTGCAGTTATTGGGTCCTGTGGGCGCAGTTACCTCCAACAAAACAGCATCGTTGGGACCTTGCTCAATAGGCTGACAAGCAATGGCATTTTGAGAAACACTGTAGCGAGATCCATTAAACGAAAACACTGACCTCATGCGCGTTTTTTGCCCCAAAGTAAAAATATTTTGACAAAGATCTGTGGCATAGTCCATATAGTTTTCTACCATATCGGGCAAATCAGATGTGCCACTACCACAGCTATTAGCCGTGAACGAACATTCATAATTAGGGTCTGATGTTTGAGGTGTATCACTTACCAAATCGTCGTCGGTACAATCGCCTGCATCGTTGCCTGTTGCCCAAGGGTGATACAAACCGAGCCAGTGACCGATTTCGTGGGCGGCGGTTCTGCCGTTGCCATATTGGGGCAAGTTAGGTGGAATAGTGCCAAAACAATTGTAGGCAATTGCCAAACCATCAACGCTGGGCGAAGGAGCATTGCCCGGTATGTAGGCATACCCCAATACATTGCCACCGCGCAAACGATTCACTACCCATATATTGAGGTACTGGTTAGTGGGCCAGCCTGTTTTGCCACCAGTATTGTTATTTTTCATCGCATCGGTCTCAAAGTTGGTCGAGTCAGTGGGTGTTCGGGTAATGCCATTGGTGGGCAAACCTTGTGGGTCGCGTTGTGCCATGCAAAATTCAATTTCGGCATCGGCAGCAACTGGCAAAAAGATACTGCGCGTTTCATTAGCATTGGCGTTGGTACGTCGGAATATACGGTTTAGTTCGTCTATTTGTGAATAAATTTTGGCATCGCTAATATTAGAAGCGGTATTCGCATACACCACGTGTACTACAACAGGAATGGTTATCACCTCTTGTTGGCGGTTCATATCATCTTGGTGTTCTTGCGCCCATTGTTGAATGAAATGCTCAATATTGTCCATTCTTTGAGCAATTTCTGGATTTTGGCGACCTTGTTCGATGAGTTGGTCTGTATAGCACTTCTGAAAATTATCTTGTGCCATTATGGTAGATAAAAAAAACAGCCAACTAATTGGCAACAGTAAAAACTTTTTCATTTGCTTAGATATAAGGTTTCTTTTTTACTAAGTAAGATTGTTATCAATAAGTTTGTATCCGCGGCTGTGAACGTTAATGATTTCGACGCGCTGGTCTTTGGCAAGATGTTTGCGCAATTTGGTAATAAACACGTCCATACTTCGGGCAGTGAAATAATTGTCGTTTCCCCACACCTGCATCAAAGCGGTGTCGCGTTCCAGTACGTCGTTTTTGTGCTGTGCCAACAGAATCAACAAGTCCGTTTCTTTGGTTGTTAGCCGCACAGGTTCGGCATCGTGGTAAGATAAGGTTTGTTGTAAGGGATAAAAAACATAATCCCCAATTTTATAGGTTTCGATGGAAGCTTCGGTTTCGGTGGCAGGAGCGCTGGGAGCGCAACGGCGCAGCACAGCTTGTATGCGCATCAACAATTCTTCCATACTAAAAGGTTTGGTCAAATAGTCATCGGCACCTATCCGAAAACCTTCCAATTTATCTTCTTTCATGTCTCGCGCTGTCAAAAAGATAATAGGGATTAGGCTATTGACCGCCCTAATTTTTTGTACCATCGTAAAACCGTCCATCACAGGCATCATTACATCAGCAATACAAATATCATATGACGTTTGCATAAAACGCTCATAACCAATTTTGCCGTTGGCACACAAAGTAGCGTCAAACTCTTTGAGACGTAGATATTCATGAAGCATTGAACCGAGATTAGGGTCATCTTCTACTAATAGAATCTTGGTCATAAAAAAATGTTAATCAATAGTATTAGAAAATGATATAAGCTTATTTAAAGCCGCTAAGTTACGAACTTTTAGCCGAATTTTGGTAAAAAAGCGCCAAAAAGCTGCCAAAAATGTCTTTTATGTATTAGGAATAATAAAATTTGTAGAAAATTTGCGACAAATGCTACAGTAAATTAAAAAATACCCCTACCTTAGCGGTCTGTTTTTGTGATACGCCTCAATTTTTTCAACTTATTAAATATAATTTATCAAACACAAAAATCGAAGTATGAAGAAATTTTATTTACTCGTATTGCTTTCGGTGCTGTTTAGTACAGCAGTGTTTGCACAACGAACCATTACTGGAACCGTAACTGGTGGCGGTGAGCCTGTCATTGGCGGTGCAGTAAAAGTAGTTGGGGCTACTGTGGCAACGGTCACAGATTTTGATGGCAAATATACCATCAAAGTACCCACCAACTATACTACCTTAGAGTTTAGCTATCTAGGTTACAAAACCGTACAGAAGGTACTTGATGCCTCTAATGTGGTTGATGTAGACTTAGAAGAAGATGCTATCGGTTTGGACGAAGTAGTTGTTACTGCTTTGAACATTCCAAGAAAAGAAAAAACAGTAGGCTATGCCACACAAGACTTAGATGGCGGAGCATTTACTAAAGCGCGCGAAGCCAACGTAGTCAATTCGTTGAGTGGTAAGGTAGCAGGTGTGAACATCACCAACAGCTCAGGTGCTGTGGGAGCCTCTACACGTATTACTTTGCGCGGTGCCATGTCTATCACGGGTAGCAATGAGCCTTTATTTGTAGTTGATGGCATTCCTATCGACAACAAAAACTATGGTACTGCTGGTGACGGTGGCGGTTTTGACATGCCAAACGGTATTGCCGACCTTAACCCCGACGACATCGCAACTATCTCTGTTTTGAAAGGTCCTGCAGCAGCAGCTATCTATGGTTCAAGAGGTGGTAATGGTGCGATTTTGATTACCACTAAAAAAGGGTCAGGTCTGGGCAAAAGAGGATTTGGCGTGAGTCTTAACTCGTCGACCACTTTCGAAAACCCCTTAGTATTGCCCAACTTCCAAAATTCGTATGGTCAAGGACCTGACGATGAATACTTCTATTGGGAAAATGGCTCTACTGATGATGGTGGTGTTGACGAAAGTTGGGGACCTCCGTTAGATGCAGGTTTAGAGTTCACACAATGGAACTCTCAACTCAACGACGGCAAACCACTTCCTTGGATATCTGTACCCAACAACATTCGCGATTTCTATGACACAGGCATCACCACAAGCAACAGCATCGGTTTTACAGGCAACAACGATTTGATTAGCTACCGTTTGTCTTTGGGAGCTATGAACCAAAAAGGTATTGTACCCAATACAGACTATAACCGTTATAATGTAGGTGGTAATACAGATTTCAATATCTCAAGTAAAATCAAAGCAGGTATTTCTGTAAACTACAGCAAAGCTCTTAGCAATAACTTGCCTACAGGTGGTTATGACAACGAAAACCCCGTACAACAGATGATTTGGTCTGGTCGTAACGTAGACTTTTCTTTGCTGAAAGATTACGAAAACCTCCCTCTTGCTCCTGTTGGCACAGCCGCCGAAGGTACGCCTTTGAACTGGAATAATGTGTTCCAAAACAACCCTTATTGGGTATTGCATACCAACCTCAACCAATTGGACAAAGACCGTTTGATTGGCAATGTGTACGCCTCTTGGAGCATTACTAAAAATTTAACATTAACCGCCAAAACAGGTGCCGACCATTGGTCATCATTAGTAACCGAACGCAAAGCTATTGGCTCTAACGAATACCAAAACGGTTATTATCGCGAAATTGGTCGCCGTTTTACTGAAAGAAACAGCGATTTCTTATTGACCTACAAACGTGATGTCTCTCCCGATTTCTCTTTCACGCTTAGTGGTGGTGGCAATGCCATGAAAACCAACTATCGTTTCTTATCAGGCGAAGCACCACAATTGGAATTACCTAATTTGTATAACCTACAAAACATTAAAGCAGGTTCAACACCTGTTCTCATCAATGAAGTACAAGAATTTGCTATCAACAGTTTGTATGGTTTAGCACAGTTGGGTTTCCGCGATGCGATTTTCTTAGATTTGACAGGTCGTAACGACTGGGCAAGCGTAGCAGCTCTTGATAATAACTCCTTTTTCTATCCTTCTGCCGCTTTAAGTGTTATTTGGACAGATTTGTTCGAAATGGACAAAAAAACGTTCTCTTTCTTTAAAACACGTGTAAGTTGGGCGCGCACAGGTAGTATGGGTCCTTTGACCGCATACGATACACAACAAGTATATGACTTCCGTGATGCAAGTTTTGGCACACTCCCTTTGGCGTATGACCCTGATTTGCTCAAAAACCCCAATATCACTCCCGAATTTACCAACGCCTTCGAAGCAGGTTTTGATGTTCGTTTATTGCAAAACAAAATCCGTTTAGACTTTACCTATTATAACCAAGGTGGTCGCGATTTGATTGTACCCGTAGAAGTTTCTGCGGCATCAGGTTATATCAAAGCCTATCAAAACATTGCAGACATCAACAACAAAGGTGTTGAAATTAAATTGGGTTTAACACCTGTTAAAAATGATGATTTTACTTGGGATATTAACTTGAACTGGGCAAAAAATACCAGCGAAGTAGTATCTTTAGGTGATGCAGAATCATTAATTTTAGGTGGTCAGTGGAACATGACTTTGGAAGCCCGTAAAGGTCAACCTTATGGTGTTATTGTAGGTTCTTATTTTGCACGTGACGAAAATGGCAATATTATCCACGCCGACGGCTTGCCACAACAAGCAGAAGGTACCAAAGTATTAGGCAACATTCAGCCTAAATTTACAGGCGGTTTAGGTATGGATTTCCGTTACAAACAAATTAGCGCAGGATTCTTAATCGATGGCAAAATCGGTGGTTCTATCTACTCTATGACCAACGCTTGGGGACGTTATTCTGGTGTATTAGCCGAAACAATAATTGGTCGTGAAGGTGGTATCGTGGGTGACGGCGTAATGAACGTTGGTACGTCAGACTCTCCTAATTATGCACCAAACAATGTAGTAGTAACTGCCGAATCTTACAATAAAGCAGCCTACGGTAACGATATTGTTGAGGGTTCTGTATTTGATGCTTCTTTCATCAAATTGCGTCAAATTGTAGTAGGCTACCAATTACCTGACAAATGGTTCAATAAAAACATCTTCAATGGTGCTTCTATCTCATTGGTAGGTCGTAACTTAGCCTTCCTACACCGCAACGCACCACACATTGACCCAGAAACAGGTTTTAGCAGCAAAATTGCTGAACAAGGACAAGAATTTGGTCAATTGCCATCTACCCGAAGCATTGGTTTTAATCTTAACTTTAACTTCTAAACATCCACAACATCTAATTTAAAATGAAAAAAATAGCTTTATCATTTATTCTATTAGGCTCCTTGTTCGTTACAAGTTGCGACAAAGGCTTCGAGGAATTGAACACCAACCCAAATTCTCCTGTGGTAGTGCCTGCTCATCTACTAATTAATGATGTGGTGTTTAGTGCAACTAACTCTATGTATAGCACTTTTGTGGGTGGTGACATGGGAGAGTGTTGGGCGCAACACTGGAGCAAAGTACAATACAACGACGAGGAACGCTATAGCCCGCGTAACAATGTCTTGGAAGTAACTGTATGGAAAACCTTATATGAAGATGTCGTTGCTGGTGGCAAATCCGTCGAAAAATTAGCCGCCGCAGAAGAAAATTCATCAGTAGAAGGTGTGGGTTTAGTTTTACAAGCCTATGGATATGCTGTTTTGACCGATATGTTTGGCGATATTCCTTTTTCAGAAGCTACAAGAGCCGACGAAGGTATTTTTGCTCCCAAATATGACAGCCAACAAGACGTATACACAGGTATTTTGGCAATGCTCGACCAAGCCAATACTTTGTTTGCAGCAGATAACGGTACTATTCCATCTACTTCTGATATTTTGTATAGCGGTGATGTAAGCAAATGGCGCAAATTTGCCAACTCTTTAAAATTCCGTTGCTTAATGCGTATGTCAGGCGAAGTGAACGTAGCTACTCAATTGCAAGAATTGATGAGCCGTCCTATGTTTACCTCCAATGACGACGAAGCCAAATTGGTATATTTGGGTGCCGACCCTAGCGCTAATCCTATCTTTGAAACCATCGTTTTTGGCAACCGAAACGAATTCAAAGTTAATAGCGTATTAGTGGATATGTTGACAGACCTCAGCGACCCTCGCCTTGAAATCTATGCACAACCAAACACAGATGGCGAATACAGAGGCAAACCGTCAGGCTATGCTAACGTACCTAATGACGATTATGACTACAACAATGTCTCTCCTATTGGTACGCGTTATTTAGAAGCAACTGCTCCCGGTTATTGGATGTCTTTCTCCGAATTGTCTTTCTTAATGGCAGAAGCTGCCCAAAAGGGTTATATTACAGGTGATGCCAAAACCTACTACGAACAAGGTATTACTGCCTCTTTCGAAGCCAATGGTTTGAGTTCAGCCGATGCCGCCGACTATTATGGTCAAGGTACAGTAGCCTATAGCTCCGCAAGTGGCTTACAACAAATTGCCGAACAAAATTGGTTAGGTTTGTTCTGTCAAGGTGTAGAAGCATGGACAGAGTGGAGACGTACAGGCTTCCCTGTTCTTTCTCCTGCTTTCGAATCTTTTATCCCCACTATTCCTGCTCGATATACCTATCCAGGTATCGAACAATCAGTAAATACTGCCAGCTATGATGCGGCTGTTGCCAATCAAGGTCCTAATTTGTTAACTACCAAAGTTTGGTGGATGAATTAGTAGTATTCACGTTAAAAATACTTTCAAACAATGAATAAAAAGATATTTCTAATACTATTTACTTTTTTGGCTATTGGCAGCCTATTTGTAGCTTGTGACAAAGAACAAGACGACCTTGTTACTGCCAGTGCCTTAGAAGGTGGGTTAGTAGAACCCCAAAAAACTTCTCTTAACTATGTAGTAGGTAATGAAAAACCGGATACAGTTCGTATTAAGGTACTTCAAGGAGAAGTGAAAACAGTATCGGTAGACGTATACAAACAGTTTTTTAGTACAACACTAGGCAATAGTCAAAAATTAAAATTGACTACCATCACGCCTTCTTCTACCGAACAACCCACCCTTGAGTTATTCACCTATACTTTTGCCCAATTGCGCGAAGGTTTAACCTTGCCCGGTGGCGCGGTTATTCCTGAAGATGATAGCCAATTGAATATCGGTGACAAATGGATATTAACTTATGTGGGCAATACCAGCGAAGGCAACGCACACGAAAATGCTACTGCCACCGCTTCTACATCTGTTACAGTATCCAGTCGTTTTGCAGGTACTTACGAAGTAATTGCCAGCGACTATTGGCGTATTGGCGTACAAAGTGCCGCTGCTAATTGGGTAGGTTCAACTCGTATCATCGAATCAGTAGATGCCACTACCTACAAACACTTAGGATGGGGACCTTTTGAACTTGCTGATGATGCCCGAGCATTTTTCTACTTTACAATTAGCCCTGCCTCTCTATCCATCGACTATTTAGCCGAATTCAATGGCGCTGCCATTACAGGTCTGGGAACTTATCTTATTACTTGTGATGCCAATCCTACTGATATGGCCAATGTGCCTTGTGGTAACGGCGTATCAGACTACGCAGTAAAAGTTGACCCATCAGGTAAAGATTTGTTGTATATGACTTATGGTTATTATACCGCCAATTCAGGACCTCGTGAGTTCCACGAAGTATTGCGCAAAATTGTAGAATAATCCTAACACCTAAAAACAATTTCCAAATTAACTTCAAACAGCCTTGCATACTGGCTAAAGCACGCAAGGCTGTTTGTTAAAAATCCATCAAAACATGAAGAAAAATTATTTTTTATATCTTGTTTTAGCACTTGTATCGACGGTGTGGGTATCTTGTCAAAAAGATGACGTAACAGGCGATAGCTCTTTGGAAGCCTCTGATGCCAAAGCAACGTTAACTTTCGATGTACCACAAAGTATTGTCGAAACCGATACAACTTTTAATATAAAAGTCACCTTAGATAAACCGCAAATTGCTGATATCTATATCCCTATTCATACCAGCGGAACCGCCGAAAATGGCAGCGATTACGCTATCGAAGACGTAATTATCATTCCAGCTTATTATGTTACTGCCAGTAAACAGTTCAAAATCAGTAACGATACCGATATCGAACAAGACGAAACCGTTACGATTACTATTGGCGACGAAACAGTAGCCAATGTTGATTTTGCACAACAAAGCCGCACCATTACTATCCAAAATGCAGTTAGCCCCGTTCTTGATTTAACTTTTGACTGGGACGCAACCGTAACCGTTGACGGAGCTGAAGTATCTTTGTGCGACGAAGTAGATATCGATATCTATGTATTTGACGCAGATGAAAACGACTTGGGTATCTATGATGCTGCAACAGGAGCCTGCCCTGAACATAGCGTCCGCGACTGGGAAGATGGCGAGTACTATCTTTGGGCAAACCTATATGCCAATGCAGTTCACCCTGCTGATGGTAGTGTAGTAAATTTTCCTATCACCATAACTGCTTCTCAATCAGGTTTGTTTGAAGGAGACACCTATCAACAAGCAAGCACCAATGTTATCAAAAGTTCCGACCCTTCTTATGAAGAAGACGGTTCAGGTGTTTTCAAACCTGTAGCGAAAATTACAGTAAATGGTAGTAACTATACCATTACACCTATCCAATAAGGAATACAGCACCAAAAGCCGCTACTGCTCATAATAGTAGCGGCTTTTTTGTAGCTATTTTATTGCTAACTTTGATAACGACATTAAAAAAGCGTTATTTATTGCATCATCAAATAAGCCAAACGAGGTAAAATTATTCAAAAAAACACAATATAATGTCACCCCGTCAGGGTTTTTGCCTTTTTTGCTTTGTTTTTTTGCTATAAACCTATCACCCTTTCAGGTTATCTGATTTTTTATCGTTGTCATTTTCTGAGATACCACTAAATAATGTCGTTATCAAACTGACCTATTTTATCTCTTTCGGCACTAATTTAATAATGCTATCATACAATTGTTGCGCAGGCGTTTTGAAATCAATCGTATCTCCCGCCAATACTACTTTGCCCGTAGTAACAACCTTCGATAAATCCACTTGGTCGACAACTTCGCTCACCGCCCCTGCTACCTTTGTCGCTTGACGATACAACGAATCCATACCTGCCTGACCGCGCCTGCCCATGTCACGCACCACGTCGTCATAGCCGCGCGGTGTTTCTTCCTTGCTGCTGCTTTGCGCCCTACCCTCTTGGCAATACAACAAAACACCCAACAAAAACATCATAGAGAATAACTTTTTCATAGCTCTAAATAAGTGTGTATATTTTTTAGACGTATAACAACCCAATAGGGTCACAAATATTATTATTATCCCCTCTCCTATCTACCATGCCCATGCCTCTGCCCACTATTCCATCTAAACTACCCCAAGTAGGCACTACCATTTTTACGGTCATGTCCAAATTAGCCAATGAACACGGAGCGGTTAATTTGTCACAAGGTTTTCCCGATTTTGAAGGTTCTCCTGAATTGATTCAGTTGGTGCATCACTACATGCAAAAAGGCATGAACCAATATGCACCAATGGCTGGAGTACCACAACTCACTGAACAAATAGCCCACAAAGTACAAGCTATCTATGGCTATCTGCCTAATGCTACCACCGACATCACTATCACAGCAGGCGGCACACAAGCACTCTATACTGCCCTAACTGCTATCCTACAGCCCAACGACGAAGTAATTGTCTTTGAACCGTGCTATGATAGCTATCAACCTGCTATTGTGTTAAACGGTGCAAAAGTCGTGCCTATTGTGTTGCAAGCACCCGATTTTGCGATTCCTTGGCAAAAAGTGGCAGCCGCTATCACCGAAAAAACGCGCTGTATCATCATCAACTCACCACACAACCCTTCTGGCACAATTTTGTCTGCACAAGATTTGGAACAATTATCTCTTCTCATACAAGATACCAACATCATCGTATTGAGCGATGAAGTGTATGAACACCTTATTTTTGACCAACAGCAACACCAAAGCGTTTTGCGACATCGAAGTTTGCGCGAGCGAAGTTTTGTGGTGTTTTCTTTTGGTAAAACGTTTCATTTCACAGGATGGAAAGTGGGTTATTGTATTGCTCCCGATTATTTGATGCGCGAGTTTAGAAAAGTTCACCAATTTTTAGTGTTTTCGGTCAATACTCCCATGCAGCATGCTTTGGCAGATTATCTAAAGAACCCACAAAGTTACCATTATTTGCCCAATTTTTACCAAGAAAAAAGAGATTATTTTTGGGATTTGATGCAAGATACACCATTTGGCGGACAAAAAAGTAGTGGCACCTATTTCCAACTACTTGATTATAGTGGTATTAGCGATTTACCTGATACCGAATTTGCCGTCCAACTCATCCAACAAATAGGCGTAGCAAGCATTCCAATATCGGTGCTCTACAGCCAACAAGACGAACAAATACGGCAACAAAAAATATTGCGTTTTTGTTTTGCCAAACGTCCCGAAACCTTAGCAAAAGCTGCTAAATGTCTGCGAAAACTCTTATAGCAAAAATATTTAGCCACTACCTATCAACAATTTCAGAAAATATATGTACTTTACTGCCCAAAAATGTGCATTATGAGTAATACCAACTTTTTTAGAACTAAATCTATATCTCGAGTCTTAGAAGACATCGATAAAAACCCACATAGCGGCGAAGATAAACTGTTACTAAAACGCCATTTGGGAGTACGCGACCTAACTGCTATGGGTATTGCAGCAGTCATTGGTGCTGGCATTTTCTCCACGATTGGCAAAGCAGCTTTTCATGGAGGACCTGGCATTAGCCTACTGTTTATTTTCACGGCAATTGCTTGCGCTTTTTCGGCGATGAGTTATGCCGAATTTGCCTCACGCATACCCGTATCGGGCAGTGCCTATACGTATGCTTATACTTCTTTTGGCGAACTAATCGCATGGATTATTGGCTGGGATTTGCTGATGGAATATGCCATTGGTAACATAGCTGTAGCAATTTCATGGTCTGATTATTTTACAGGTCTGATGAAAGGATTTGGTTGGAACATTCCGCCTTATTTTACGATGGACTTCTTGACGGCTTGGCGTGGTTTTGGCGCGGGCGATGCAACTACTGAAAGTTATCAAGCGTGGTTAAATGCTCCGCGCATAGGTGGCATACCCATCATTGCCGACTTGCCTGCTTTGTGCATTGTATTACTCATTACTTTTTTGGTATATATCGGCATTAAAGAAACCCGCAACGCCAGCAATGCGATGGTGGCACTCAAATTAGTGGTCATTTTGATGGTGATTGCGGTAGGTGTGTTTTATGTTTCACCCGACAACTGGTCTCCTTTTTTGCCTAATGGCATGGGAGGCGTGATGATGGGGGTTTCGTCGGTGTTTTTTGCCTATATTGGTTTTGATGCCATTTCGACAACTGCCGAGGAATGTAAAAATCCTCAGCGCGATTTGCCGCTTGGTATGATTTATTCACTCATTATCTGCACTATTTTGTATGTTTTAATTGCTCTTGTGATTACAGGTATGGTCAATTATACAGAGCTGAACGTTGGCGACCCGTTGGCATTTGTGTTCCAGAAATTGGGACTTGATTGGTTGGCAGGCATTGTCGCATTGAGCGCCATTATTGCTACCGCCAGCGTGTTGTTGGTGTTCCAAATGGGACAACCACGCATTTGGATGAGCATGAGCCGTGATGGTTTGTTGCCGCCAGTCTTTTCCTCGATTCACCCCAAATACCACACACCGGCTTTTGCTACCATTGTTACAGGTTTGTTGGTAGCAATTCCTGCACTATTTATGAATCTCACCGAGGTAACAGACCTCACAAGTATCGGCACTTTGTTTGCTTTTGTGTTGGTGAACGGAGGCGTGCTGCTGCTCCAAAATCGCACTGATATACCACCTGCTACATTCAAAATCCCCTATGTTAACGGAAAATTCATTGTACCCTTGCTAGTGCTTGGCATGTTTGTCGCAGTACTTATTTTTAATTTAGAGGGCGCAAAAAATTTAGTACCACATGAGTGGGATTCGTTCAAGCATTATATTCCTTATTGGTTGTTTATTTTTATAGCTATTTATATTGCAATACGCTCTTTTCTGTTCAACTATTCACTTATTCCTGTGTTGGGTTTGTTGAGTTGTTTCTATTTAATGACCGAATTGGGTTGGACAAATTGGGTACGTTTCGTTGTGTGGTTATTGATTGGTTTGGTTATTTATTTCCTATATGGTCATCAACACAGCAAATTAAACACGCAAAAATAGTTCACATTTTCTAACATCAATTTGATTTTATACTAAAAAACATGTTTATTCTGCGTTATCTATACACTATTTGGGCAGCGCTATTGTTCTTTTTTTTGGGAACAATAGGCATGCTTGTATTTACCATTGCAGGATTATTCCCTAAAAAAACGGCTTTGCGCATTTGCCTTACTTACAATTGGCTGTGGGTACATGCGTGGGGATTGCTCACGGGCGTGCGTTATCGCATCAGTGGTGCCGAACACATCGACCGCAACAAAGCATATGTGTTTGTGGCAAATCATGGGTCAATGAGCGATGCCATCACCACCAATGCGTCTATTCCTGTACCTTTTGCGCCTATGGCAAAAAAAGAGGTGCGCAAAATTCCTGTATTGGGTTATTTGTTTTCTAAAGTAGCTGTTTTTGTTGACCGCAGCAATCCCGAAAGCCGAAAATCTTCTCTGGCGGCTATCATCGACTTGGCGGAAAAAGGTATTTCCACTTTGCTGTTTCCTGAAGGCACACGTAACCGAACGGGGGCTATTCCGTTGCAAACGTTCAAAGCAGGCGCTTTTGTGACAGCTATAGAAACACAATTGCCTATTGCTCCTTTCGTAATCATTGGAGCGCGCCAATTGCTGCCCAACGAAAAACCACCTATGCACCCTACCACTTTTACTATCGTTTTTGCCCCGCCTATCGACACCAAAGGCATGACTGAAAATGATGTGGATAGGTTGCGCAACGAAGTTTTTGTGGTCATGGAACGCTTGTTAATCACCCACGACCCACAATACAAAAATTTCCCACCTACTACCACTCTTACACCTACTACTTAGTATTTTGCCTTATTTATCATGTCATCTCTCGAAGGGTTTATTTTGACCTAACTGCCTGATAATCAGGCGCTTATCGAACCTTTGAAGTAGCAAAACAACTTAAATTTTTCACCTTTGTTCTTTATATGTCTTTAACGAAGCTATTAAAAATAGATATTCACACCCACATTATTCCTGAACATCTACCGCGTTTTAGCGAAAAATTTGGCTATGGTGGTTTTATTCATTTAGAACATCACACGCATTGTCGTGCTAAAATGATGATAGATAACCAATTTTTTCGGGAAATAGAATCTAACTGCTGGGATCCTGCACAACGACTGCACGACTGCCAACAAACGGGTGTGGGTGTGCAAGTCTTGTCCACTATTCCTGTTTTGTTTAACTATTGGGCAAAACCCGAAGATACTTTGGCGGTATCGGAGTTTTTGAACGACCATTTGGCAGGTATTATCCAAACCTATCCGAAACGCTTTATTGGACTGGGAACGCTGCCGATGCAAGCTCCTGAATTGGCAGTGAAAGAATTGGAGCGCTGCAAAAAAATTGGTCTGGCGGGTGTCGAAATTGGGTCACACATTAACGAATGGAACTTGAACGACGAACGTTTAGATGTTTTTTATGAAGCCGCCCAAGCGTTGGAGATGGCGATTTTTGTGCATCCTTGGGATATGGTAGGTAAAGAAAAAAT
Organism: Chitinophagales bacterium; assembly: GCA_016787295.1. GTDB lineage: Bacteria > Bacteroidota > Bacteroidia > Chitinophagales > UBA2359 > JAEUUX01. Next base: position 15,204 of record JAEUUX010000249.1, on the reverse strand, counting down.
GCAAAAATACTGGTTGCCTTGGTTGGTGGGTATGCCCGCTGAGACGAGTTTGGCGATTTGTTCGATGATTTTTGGGGGCATTTTTGAACGTTATCCGCGTTTGCGGGTGGCTTTTGCACATGGTGGTGGCGCTTTTCCTGCTACTTTTGGGCGAATAGCACATGGTTTTGATGTGCGTCCCGATTTGGTGGCGGTGGATAATCCTATTCATCCGAGCGAATATCTGGGCAAGTTTTATGTCGATTCGTTGGTGCATGACCCTATTATGCTGGACTATATCGTACAGCTTTTGGGAACGAACCGTATTGCTTTGGGAAGTGACTATCCTTTTCCGTTGGGCGAGGCGGTGCCGGGAAAAATTATCGAATCAATGCCTTATAGCGACGAAATCAAAGAGCGTTTGTTGAGCGGCAATGCGTTGGAATGGTTGCGGTTGGAGAAAAATTTGTTTTTGGGGTGATTTGCGTTTGAACAAAATCGAGGGCGTAAGCCGCCGCAAAAAAGAAATAGGTACGAAAGTTCGAAGGGCGAAGCGCGTTAGGGATTGTAGGGGCAGCCGCAGGCTGGTGCTTGCACCGTTAGCCCCGTAAAGCCCGACCCGTAAGGGAAACGCCCAAAAAAATAATTTCTCCATAGTGATTGGTATTTTGCAAAGTGTTTTTCTAAACGTTCTCTGGTTTTTTTTTCATTCCTTAAAAAACAACAAATTGTATGGCTTTAACGGCTCACCAACAAAACATTCGGGTACAGATAATTGCAGTGGTGGTGGGAATTGTGCTACTGGCAGCTAAATTTGCGGCTTATTACTTGACGCATTCCAATGCCATTTTGACTGATGCGTTGGAGTCTATTATCAATGTGGTGGCGGGTGTGGTGGCGCTGATGAGTTTGTATTTAGCCGCCTTGCCACGCGATCAAAATCATCCATATGGGCATGGCAAAGTGGAGTTTTTGTCGGCGGGTTTCGAGGGTACTTTGATTGCTTTGGCAGGTGCTGTCATTGCGGCAAAGTCTATTTACAACTTTTTTCATCCACACGAGTTGCACCAATTGGACGTTGGTTTGGGACTGACGGCTGTGGCAGGAGCTATTAATTATGCTGTGGGTGCGGTGATGGTTCGCAACGGACGCAATACGAACTCCATTACGCTGATTGCAGGAGGCAAACACCTACAGTCTGATGCCTATTCGAGTCTGGGTTTGGTGATTGGTTTAATTATTATTTATTTTACGCAGCAAATTTGGCTGGATAATGTGGTGGCATTGGTTTTTGGAGGGATTATTGTGTATACGGGTTTGCAGATTGTGCGGCATTCGGTGGCGGGTATTATGGACGAATTGGACTATGAATTAAGTGCTAATATCATCAAAATTTTAGATGAACATCGGTCGATGAATTGGGTGGACATTCACAATTTGCGGATTGTGAAATATGGTGCGCACTTGCATATCGATTGCCATTTGACCATTCCTTGGTTTATGAGTGTGCGCGATGGACACGAGCAAAGCGAAAAAGTAGCACGCCTAATTGCAGAAAAAGTGGATTCATCTGTCGAGTTTTTTATTCATTTAGACCCTTGTTTGCCACCCGATGCTTGCCAAATTTGCATTAAGCGCGATTGTCTTTTGCGACAACATCCTTTGCAAAAACGCATAGCTTGGGAGTTGGACAATGTGTTGCGAAACAGTCGACATGGTGTAGAAACGATGCAACATTAAAAGATATAGTTGAGAGCTGTTAGCAACTACCGCTTTCATTCCAATAAGTCTTATTTTTTTACCCGTTCAGAAATTTAAAACTTCTGAACGGGTAAATTATTTATGCCTTTGGGTTAATAACTTGTCGTATGATTGGGGCTGTACATCGGTCAAATCAATTTCAAAAAGACTCCTCAATACTTAACTAAACACTGCTTTAGGTCATGCAACAGCAAAAGTAAACAATATAGCAAAAGATTTCCCTAAAAAATTTATCAATTATTCCTAACAAACCCAAAAAAGTCTTACCTTTGTCCCGCGATATAACTCTATTATCCTAACAGCAAAAAAACAATTGTACCGTAAAACATCATGAAACGTTTTTTCGCACTTCTGTGTCTAATAAGCTCTTGCTTGACAATATATGCTCAAGCTCCCACACATTCGCCTCGTATCATTCGTTGTTTGGAACACGAATTGGTAGAAATGCGCGACCGTCAACAACCGGGCTACAAAGCCGCTGTTGATGCTACCTTTGAACAAGCAGCTATGCGCGTTGCTCATCAGCAGACAAGTTCGCGCGATGGCGAAGTTGTTTATCGAATTCCTGTTGTTGTGCATGTTATTTATAACACTGCCGCCGAAAATTTATCCGATGCTGTTGTTGCGACACAAATCGATAAGCTAAACGAAGATTTTCGCCGTATGAACGCCGACACCACTAATACGCGCGATGTTTTTAAACCAGTGGCTGCCGATGCCAACATAGAATTTTATTTGGCTAATATCGACCCCGATGGTAATCCTACCAATGGCATTACTCGCACACAAACCGACCGCACTGACTTTTCCTCTTTAGCAGGTATAGACCCACTTTCTATCCTAACCGACCTACAGGCATGCGGCTTGACCCTCGACGAAATACTTGGCTTATTTGGTTTAGGAACACCTCCCAACCTAACAGCCGCCGAAGAAGCCTGTGTTAACGAAGTTTTAGCAGGTTTTGGTGGTGGCATGGACGAAATGAAAGACGATGCCACAGGTGGTCACGATGCTTGGAATACCGACCGTTATATGAACATCTGGGTGTGTGACCTCAACGGTGATAATCCTTCTTTGGGTTTGATATTAGGTTTTGCCTATCCACCCGTTGGCGCACCCAACTGGCCTGCTGGACAAAACGGCACAGCCCAAACCGATGGCGTGTGTATTCACTACCAAGCATTTGGCAATAGTACCAGCAATACTGCTATTTTTAATCCGTTTTCTGATGACGGACGTACAACCGTTCACGAAGTAGGACACTACTTGGGACTTCGCCATATTTGGGGTGATGACGCTTGTGGTGTTGATGATGGCATCTTAGACACACCCGATTCTGATGCTGCCTCCGATGCTGCCAGTGGTTGCAATTGGTCACAAAACAACTGTACAGGCGACGGCTCTCCCGACCAGCCCGATATGATTGAAAACTATATGGACTATTCCAGCGACGAATGCCAAAATCTATTCACACGCGGACAAGTAGCCATTATGCGCGCCATGCTCGAAGGTCCTCGCAATGGTTTGTTGTGGCAAAATGTATTGGAAGCCCCTAATGCCGATTTTACTGCTAATGCTACCAATGTTATCATTAACACCCCTATCCAATTTACTGATATTTCTGCCAATGTTCCTGCTTCATGGTATTGGGATTTTGGTGATGGCGGTAGTTCTACCGAACAGAATCCTTTGCATACCTACGCCATAGCAGGCACTTACAATGTTACTTTGACCGTAGAAAATTCATTTGGTTTTGACTTTGAAACCAAAAGTGCCTATATTACTGTCAACAACCCTGTGGGTTACAATGGCTCTGTGTTGCCACAATTCAACGTATTGCCCAACCCCACCAAAGGAAATGTACAAGTTCGTTTGACGAATGCTCACAATGCACAAGTAGAAGTGTTTAATGCAGTGGGGGCAAAAGTATATGAAAGCAAAATGAACGAACAACTCCAATTCCAATTGCCTACCGCTGGTATCTATTTGGTAAAAGTAACTGCCAATGGTTTGAGCAATATGACCAAATTGGTAGTCGAATAAAGATGTATCGTAGTGTTCCATTTTGGTTAAATAATCCGACAATAACACATTGATTTTTTTGGGCGTTTCCCTGCGGGTCGGGCTGCTACGGGCTTCGCTGCCGCTACGGTGCTTCGCAAGCTACGCACTGGCTAACGCCACCCTCCGCATCCCTAACGCGCTTCGCCATTCGAACAAAAATATCGTTATTTCTTCGTTTTTTCCGACAAAATAGAACAGTAGTGGATATAATGTCTTTCTTTTTTGTGCAGCATAACAAGTATTTGGCGAAATGGAACAAGGCAAAATACTCAAACAAATAAGAAGTCTATTGTATCGTAGTATCATAAAAGGGCTATCTCTGTTATAGAGATAGCCCTTTGTTTATGCTAACATCCGAATGGTTTAGATATGTATGGCTCGGTTGTCGGTAGCTGCCAAACATGCCTCTCTGACCGCTTCTGTAAAAGTAGGGTGAGCATGACTCATCCTTGCAATATCTTCGGCGGAGGCGCGATATTCCATTGCCACAACAGCTTCGGCAATAATGTCTGCTATACGTGGTCCAATGGCGTGTATGCCCAAAATCTCGTCAGTAGCTGCATCGGCAAGTACTTTCACAAAACCGTCTGGATCCATACTTGCCCGTGCGCGTCCGCTTGCCTTAAACGGAAATTTACCCACCTTATATTTTCTACCTTGTTGTTTCAGTTCTTCTTCGGTGTGTCCAACAGCGGCAACTTCGGGCCATGTATACACCACTCCCGGAATAAGCAAATAATTGATATGCGGCTTTTGTTGGACAATCGTTTCTGCTACAAAAACACCTTCTTCTTCGGCTTTGTGTGCCAACATAGCTCCACGCACCACATCGCCAATAGCATAAATGCCTTCGACAGCGGTTTGCAGGTGGTCGTCAACAGGAATGCGCCCGCGATTATCTACGCTCAATCCCACTTTGTCTAACCCCAAACCATCAGTATAAGGACGGCGCCCAATAGCAACGAGACAATACTCGGCTTCGAAAGTGACACTTTGTTGGGTGCTTTGGTTAGTTGCCGTAACGACCACGCTTTCGCCTTTGTTCTCGACGGCAGTAACGCCATGTCCCAACGCCATTTGAATGCCAATTTTAGACAAACTTTTTTGCAATTCTCTACCCAATTCAGCGTCCATAGCGCCGATTAGTGCAGGCATATATTCGATAATAGTGACTTTGGTGCCTAAGCGCGCATACACCGACCCCAATTCGCAACCAATTACACCGCCGCCAATGACAAGCATGCTTTGCGGGATATGGGGCAGTTGTAAGGCTTCGGTAGAGGTGATAACACGTGTTTTGTCGATGGAGATGAAAGGCAAAGACGAAGGTTTGGAGCCTGTGGCAATAATCACCTTATCCGTTTCGATGGTTTCGGTGCTTCCGTCGGTTTTGGTAACCGAAATGTGATTACGGTCAACAAAAGCCCCGTGTCCGTTGTAGACTGTAATTTTATTTTTTTTCATCAAAAACGCCACACCATCACAAGTTTGTTTGACGACTTGATTTTTGCGGCGCACCATCTGCTCAAAATCAACACTTACGCCGCTCACTTGTATGCCATGTTCTGCAAATTGATGGGTAGCTTGGTGATAATGTTCGGTGGAGTCCAATAGGGCTTTGGAGGGGAGACACCCTACATTCAAGCAAGTACCACCCAAAGTAGCATAGCGCTCAATAATGGCAGTTTTTAAGCCCAATTGTGCGCAGCGAATGGCTGCCACATAGCCACCTGGTCCCGACCCAATAATGGTAACATCGTATTTCATAATGCTATAGTACAAATTTTGATAGTGCTACAAAACTATTGCAGTCACTTTGTTTATGCCCTTGATAAGCGGGTGCAAAGGTAGGGTTTTTTGCTTAATTGGACAAGAAAGTGAGGGTTTGGGGATTGTTTTTTTGTTGGGATTCCAAAAATTTTAGAGAAAAAATGTTTTTATTCGCTTTGTAAATGTAGGTTAATGTCAAAGACCTTCTATCATTAAAAACTTCCATCAACTATCATCACATCGAAATAAGAAACTGAAAATGATAGAAAAATTCGAAAATGCCTACTGTATTTTGATAGCGCATTTAAATTGCTTTACGGTACAACACTACGGAATTGTGATTTTAGAAATTCCGATTTGGCTATTTCCACCTCCACAAAAACCATCTAACGCTTCATAAAACACAAACAAGCAAAGAATTTGAGAAAAAACGCAAGAAACTTGCAAGATTCAAGAGAATTTTATGTATAGGACATGCTTTTTTTGAGGAAAAAACCGTACCTTTGCACCCGATTTTACAAATTAACCTAAAATATAAAATAACAACAAAATGAGCGTTACAATTTCTGCCGCTGATGTCAATAAACTCCGCCAAGTTACAGGAGCGGGTATGATGGACTGCAAAAAAGCCCTCACTGCATCAGGTGGTGATTTTGATGGTGCAATAGAATTCCTTCGCAAACAAGGACAAAAAGTTGCCGATAAAAGACAAGACCGCGAAGCCACAGAAGGCGCGGCTGTAGCCAAAAGTAATGATAACAAAACCAAAGGTGTAGCTATTTGTTTGAGCTGTGAAACCGATTTTGTAGCCAAAAACGATGCTTTTGTAGCTTTGGCACACCAAGTAGCCGATGTTGCACTTAACTCTAATGCAACAACTACTGAAGAATTGTTACAACAACCCATCGAGGGCATGACTCTCGCCGAAAAATTAACCGAACAAGTAGGTCGTATCGGCGAAAAATTGGAAATTTCTGCTTTTGAAGTATTGCAAGGCGAATTAGTCGTTCCATATATCCATATGGGCAACCGTGTTGCGGTATTGGTGGCATTGAGCAAATCTTCTGACGATTTGGAAGTAGCAGGCAGAGACGTGGCTATGCAAGTAGCAGCCATGAAACCTATTGCTGTTGACGAGTCATCAGTGGCACAAAACATCATCGACCGCGAAATGGAAATCGGCAAAGATTTGGCTATCAAAGAAGGCAAACCTGCCAATATTGCCGAAAAAATCGCACAAGGTTATGTCACCAAGTATTTGAAAGAAAATACTTTGGTCAACCAAGCTTTTGTAAAAGACAGTTCAAAAACTGTAAAACAATATGTAGAAAGTGTACAAAAAGGCACCAGCGTAGTGGCTTTCAAACGCATTGCTACAGGTAAATAAACCTATCTGGGTCATAGGGCGAACAATAGCACTTCCTATTGTTTGCCCTATTTTTTGTGCCATGTTTCCTTTTTTGATTACTTTCTAAAATCATTTATCGCTATTTATGCAAATAGAAAACAACATTCCTACTGCCAAATACAAACGCATTTTGCTCAAATTGAGTGGTGAGGCATTGATGGGAAAACAAGATTTTGGTATCTCTCCCGATACCATCATGGAATACTGCCTCCAAGTTCGCGACATTGTCAAACTCGATGGCGTTGAGTTGGCAATTGTCATTGGTGGCGGCAATATCTTTCGTGGCATGGACGCAGGCGAATTGGGTATCGACCGTGCTTCGGGAGACTATATGGGCATGTTAGCCACCGTGATGAATGGTGTTGCCTTGCAAAATACCTTAGAAAAATTGGGTTTATATACGCGTTTGGTATCTGCTATAGAAATGCAAAAAATTGCCGAGTCATATATTCGGCGTCGTGCCGTGCGTCATTTAGAGAAAGGGCGTGTGGTCATTTTTTGTGCAGGCACAGGACACCCCTATTTTACTACCGATACCGCTGCTGCTTTGCGAGCTGTAGAAATCAATGCCGACGTTATTCTGAAAGCTACGCGCGTAGATGGCATTTATACCGCCGACCCCGAAAAAGACCTTACGGCTAAACGATACGAAACAATTACTTTCACAGAGGTCATTCAAAAGGAGTTAAATGTTATGGACATGACCGCTTTTACTTTGTGCAAAGAAAACAATATTCCCATCATTGTGTTTGACATGAACAAAATAGGCAATTTGCGCCGCATCGTACAAGGCGAATATATTGGTACATTGGTGTCGGAATAATAAACATCGAAAAACAAAACATTATTAGCCCTTGCCAACAACAAGGGCTTTTTGTTTTTAATTCAACAAAAACTGTTGGGCAAACGTACAAAATAATTATCCCCAAATACCATGAACAGAATTACACAACTATTTAATATCCAATATCCCATTATTCAGGCAGGCATGATTTGGTGTTCGGGCTGGAAATTGGCGGCAGCCGTGAGTCAAGCAGGTGGCTTGGGCATCATCGGAGCAGGTTCCATGTATCCCGATGTGTTGGAATACCACCTACAACAATACGAAAAAACTACCAACCGTCCTTTTGCGGTCAATTTGCCTTTGTTGTATCCTAGCATTTCGGAACACATCGAAACCATTATTCGTCATCGTGTGCCTATCGTTTTTACCTCCGCTGGCAATCCCAAAACATGGACAAAACACCTACAAGATGCAGGTTGTAAGGTGGTACATGTGGTTTCGAGCGCTGCTTTTGCCCAAAAAGCCGAAGCAGCAGGTGTCGATGCAGTGGTAGCAGAAGGTTTTGAGGCAGGCGGACACAACGGACGTGAGGAAACAACGACTTTGTGCCTCATTCCTATCGTCCGAAAAGCCATACAAATTCCTTTGATTGCAGCAGGTGGCATTGCCACAGGACGTGCTATGTTGGCAACAATGGTGCTGGGTGCTGAGGGTGTGCAAATTGGAACACGCTTTGTCGTGGCGGCAGAGTCTTCTGCACATGACGATTTCAAACAAAAACTCCTCACTGCCAAAGAAGGAGACACCATGTTGGCAATGAAAAAATTGGTGGCAGTGCGTTTACTCAAAAATGGTTTTTATGAACAAGTGGCGGCAGCCGAAAGTCGCGGTGCAAATGCCGAAGAATTGGCACAACTATTGGGCAGAGGCAGAGCCAAAATGGGGATGTTCGAAGGCAATTTGCAAGACGGTGAATTAGAAATCGGACAAATAGCTGCCATTTTAGACCGTGTGCAGCCCGCAGCCGAAATTATAAGCGACATTTTGCAAGAATATCGCATGGCACAACAAGAGATACAACAAGATGCTTTTCGTTTCTAACATTATCCCAAAACTATTCCACCAACTTCATAAAAAACATCTTGCTTGTCGTTGCTCAACAAGAGCGTGACAAGCAAGATGTTTTCGTTTTGGGAGAACACACTATCCTTTCAAATCCCCCAAAATACCTGCAACTATCTTTTGATGCCTTTCTTTGATGAAATTCTCATCAATTTGAGACAAATGAGCAAGTTCATTGGTTAGCGGCAGTTTGGTTTGTGCATAAATAGTTTTTTTCTTTGCAAAATCATAGTTTTTGTTCGCTGCATTCATTTTGTGTGTCAACAAAGTCATATTGCCCAACAAATAAGTATATTGTTTGCGGAAAGCATCGCCAAAATCGCGCAGCCAATTGGTAGCAGGTTCGGGTGATTGTGGGATAATATGCTCCAAAGTGGCTTTGGAAAAATCCAACTGTTGCTCCACCACGTCCGCTTGGCTTTGGTTTTCTATGGCATAATAATAGCGAGCCAACACAATTTTGGCAATATCGTTGTCTTTAATCGGAGCATTGAACAATGTTGACAACTCTTCTGTTTCTGTTTCGGACAATACAAACACTTGCCGAGCAGATTCCGTTTTACCTTTATTCAGCAAATTAATGGTTTGGTAGACGGGTTTGGCGCTAAACCTTTTGGCATTACCCAAAAGCATATACAAGATGTATTTTTCAAAAGTCTGCAAAAAAAGAAGTGCTGTCGCCTCGTCTTTCTCTTGCCGAAAAAGCGTCAATAAAAGGTTGAGCGTATAACTCAAATTACCTGCTTTGAGCAAAAAACTGACCGTATTTTTCATGCGTTTGTTGGCAAAATCAGCCTCCATAATTTGTGTATAGATAGCCAAATTGCTTTGAATGTCGGCATAAAAAGCCTCTATTTTGCTTTGCGTAGGAGAGTCTTTAAAGTTTTTGTTGTAGATAGCTTCGATGTCGTTATAGGCAGAATACTTTTGGTTTTTACCGTTTTTGCTTTCCACATAACGGCTAATAAATTCGGCATCAAATTCGTAGGCTTCGTCCAAATGTCTCCACTTTTCTGTGGGCAACAAATCGGCGTATTTAGAAGGATTTGTCAATTTTAGTTCATGAAATTTGCGAATTAAAAAATTCCGAAACAAGTCTTTGTTGGAAAGTGACAAGCCACGATTATTCAAAATCTCAAAAATTTGGTAAGCAACTTCAAACCCCGGTACACGAATTTGCATGACTGTTACTTTATTTCTAAGAAACTCGAAAAATTTGTCCAACTCTTGAGCTTTTTCGTTCGTAAAAACACCTTTGTCCAAAAAAGTTTGTTTCAGTTGCTCGATAAAGTAGTTTCTGTTTTTAAAGTAGCGTTCTGTCACTTCTTTTTGCTCTTCGTTGGTGTTTTGCAGCGAAATTTGTGAGGCATCTTCGCATTCCAATACCGTTTTTAGTACGCTATCGTAATCAAATCCCACTGTTTTTTCGATTTTTACCTTTTTTTCGGGAATAGTATACAAGCCGTTTCTTTTTTCATTGAAAACAAGTTGGTTGATATAATTGGAGGCAGCATTGATAAAAGTGGTAAATTCTTGGTGTGCTTCTTGAGGCAATTGTTTGTTTTCCAACACTTCTTTCAAAAAGCATTTAATAGCCGTAAAAAGCAAAGTTAAAGTGGTAAGGCGTTGTTGTCCGTCTATTACTTCATAAATACGGTTACTGCTATCGCCAATCATCACCATAGCACCCATAAAATAGATATTTGGATTTTTGCTTGTATAAAAATCTATCAAATCTTGCCAAATGACATTGATTTGGTTGTTTTTATCGCTTTTCCCAATACAATCCCACGAATAGGGACGTTGATATTGTGGAATGATATAGGTGATGTCGTTGCCAAAAAGGTCGTTCAATACCTTTTGTTCTGAAATAAATTCCATAAGGCTCAATTAAATTTTTCTTCTTTTGGGGCAAAGATACCACTTTTTTGCTATATGGCGGTGGTTTGTACAAAAATTCTAAACTTTGACACAATGAGTTTCCTACAAAATGTCCTTATTTCAAGAGCTTCCAGTACGAACATTCGCTATAAAATAAAAAAAATGCTTGACATTCCACAAAAAATTGTACCTTTGCAGACAAATAAGCCATGTAGCAAGGGTAATCTCTACGTTTGTTGGTTATTTTTTTGCTGAATGTCTGCTTTTGTTGTGGCAGACCGTCCCTAATCCCCAAAATTTCTACTATGTATATGCGTTTTTGCGTTCTAATCATCGCGGCCTGCTGTTGTTCGGTGGGACTTTTTGCCCAAACAGATGGCGGCAATGGCAATGTCACACCCGAAAGTTTTGACGTTGTGAAAGTGTACGAACCTGTACTTGCCGATGCCATAAAAGTCAGTTTTTCTCCCGATTTACCTTCGTATGAAGAGCTTCAAAAAAACAAGCCTTCTTTTAAGGACTATTATGTGCCTACGCGCTTGATGAATATCAGCTATGACCCACCCGCCCTGAAACCGCTCAAATATGACGATTCAAAAAACAAAAAACCTGCTACAGATAGCGAATCGAACTACCATTTTTGGCTGCGCGGAGGTTTTGGCAACTTAGTTACGCCCTTGATTGATGTGAGCGCGAGTAATGGCAAATCGGAGCGTTTTAGTATTGGTGCCGATGCCTTTTACAACAGTTCGCGCGGCAATATCGATTTTCAGGATATGCGCCGTTTGGGAGCCAAAGTCTATGGCAAAGCTTTTTTGGGCGCAGCAACTTTGGGCATGAACGTCGATTACCGCCAGCATCATCTATATTATTATGGCTATGACCATGCCGATACAACCCTCGAAATCAATGCCGCCGACATCGAGCAACGTTATCAAAACATTGGAGCAGGCGTTAATTTAAGCAATTCGAGCGCCAACGAAGCACAAGTAGATTATTGGATAGGCATAGATTTTTTGAACACCAGAAACCTACAAAGTTTACACGAAAATAGTATCAATACCCGTTTAGACATAAGCAAAGGTATTGGTGACAATATCATGTTGGCATGGAAAAATCAAATAGGTTTTTCAAAATACAACACCGAAAGTCCCAGCGATTTTGCGGTCAACAGCACGCCAACTTTTAGCTATGTTGCCGATTTTGGTAAATTCACCATTGGAGCAAGTGCTTTGGTGAGCGAGAAAAATTTTAGGGCTTTTCCTTATATTGAGCTGATAGGCAACATTTCCGACAAATTTTCTTTGTATGGACGTTGGAACAAAACCATCACCGACAACGACTATCATACTTTTGCTCGCCAAAATCCTTTTATCGACAACAATATTTCGCTGCACAACACGCTTAACGAAGCACGCATAGTGGGTGTACAAGCAAAAAGCGAACGTTTGGGTGTTCGCCTCGAAGGTTTTCAGCGAATTGGACAACAACAAGCACTTTTTGTCAACACCCACACAACGGTCGAACGTTTTGTGGCAGTTTATGATACAGTTAAAGCACTTGGCGCACAGTTGGAGTTGAGTTATGATATTATGAAAAAAGTGCATTGCAACCTACAAACCACTTTCCAAAAATATACCACTACCAACGAAACCGCTGCATGGCATTTGCCCACTTTGCAAAGTAGCTTAAGCCTGCACTTCTTGCCCATCGAGCGGCTTTCGTTAGGAACAGAAATATTTGTGTACCAAGGCATGAAAGCGCTACTTGCGTCAGGAAATAGTACAACATTACCCGCTGTTATTGACCTAAATTTGGCAGCTAAATACCAAATTCAGCAACATATCGCCGTTTTTGCCAATGGCAACAACCTGCTGAACCGCAATAACGGCTTGTTCTATGCTTATCCAACTTATAAAATCAACTTTCTGGGTGGCATACTGTTGCGATTCTAAACATACGGCTAATTTCATACACCTTTATCATCTCAAAAACATCTCACAATGCTAATAGCTAATCCTATTTACGACACAGTTTTCAAATATCTAATGGAAGATTTGGATATTGCTCGAGAACTATTGTCTTTGATACTAAACACAGAAATCGTTTCTTTGAGTGTCAAACCACAAGAAATTGCGATGGAGTATAGTATCGCTGAAAAAACTGCTATCAATATCTACCGTTTGGACTTTGTTGCGGTGTTCCAAGAACCAGACGGAAGCACGAAAAAAGCACTGATAGAACTACAAAAATCCAAACGAAGTACCAATATCATGCGGTTTAGACGTTATTTGGGCGAAAACTATCAGCGCGAAGACGTAGTAATAGAAAATGGTATTGAGGTGAAAAAACCATTGGAGATTATTACGATTTATCTCTTAGGTTTTAAATTAGACGATGTACCTGTAGCTATTATGCAAGTTAAAAACTGTTTCATTAATGCAATAACAGGTGAAAGATTGCCTTATGAACCCCGCGACCAATTTGTCCGTTTGCTTAATCATGAGAGCTATACTATCCAAATTCCGTTGTTGACTCCTAACGCAAAAAATAAGGTAGAACTGACCTTAGACATCTTTAATCAGCGCTACAAAACGGTCAATGAACACATCTTGGATTATCAAGGTTTGCACGAAACACCTTTGTTAAACAAAATCATGCAACGCTTGACACGAGCGATTGCTGACGAAAAAATGCGCAGACAAATGGACATAGAAGACGAAATAGAATCAGAATTGCAAAATTTAGATTCTCAAATTCAAAAGTATAAACAAGAGCTGCAACAAAAGGACAAAGAAATCGAAGAACTCAAAAAGTTACTTTCAAAAAAATAAACAGCATTCCTTGCCTTTTATCTAAGCCATTCATTACCCTTCTGTTACCAAACCTAAGCTTTTACGTCGCCATTCACCCCCATAAAAATATATAGTGGAAACAAACAAAAAGCAACTCCGCCACATTGCCATTGCCGGCAACATTGGTGCAGGCAAAACTACCCTCACCACTCAATTGGGTCAGCATTTTGGTTGGCATATTTTCTATGAAGATGTAGACCACAATCCGTATTTAGACGACTTTTACGAAGACATGAAACGTTGGTCGTTTAACCTGCAAATCTATTTCTTGAACAGCCGTTTTGCACAAGTGAAACAGATTCAGCAAGGCGACCGCACTGTTATCCAAGACCGCACTATCTACGAAGATGCCAACATTTTTGCCCCCAATTTGTATGAAATGGGTTTGATGACTCCGCGCGATTTTGAGAACTATACCACTTTGTTCAAAAGCATTAGTTCGTTGCTCGATCCGCCCGATTTGCTCATCTATTTGCGGGCTTCTATTCCTACTTTGTTGCAACAAATCCGACGACGCGGACGCAACTTCGAGTCCAATATTCGTCCCGATTACTTAGAAAACCTAAATAACTACTACGAAACTTGGATTAACAATTACGAGGCTGGCAAATTGCTTATATTGGATATAGACAATTTGAACTATGCCGATAATCCCGCCGATTTACAAAAGGTTATCGAGTTGGTAGCTGCCGAACTTTCCGATTTTCATCGTTAACATTTGATAGAGGCTTTGTTCAATAGTTATTCCAATGAATACCATCGACAAACCGTCCTAAAAACATTGGAAGACAGCCGCTAAACCCACAATTACATATCGGTTTTTAAGCTGCAAAAACGTGCGGGCATTGGAGAAGTTTTACTCCAATGCCCGCACGTTTTGTAATATGGTGGTGGTGAGTGTAAAAGTCATTGGTACACATGAAAAATCAAATAAGCCTGAAAGGGTTTTATGATGTGTCGTTTTGAATAACTTCACTCCGTTGGGGTCTTGTGTTGAATTATTGTGTTATCATTTTCTTTTTGTCTAAATCCACTTGTCTATATTAAAATTTAACCCTTCGGAGGTTCGAAACCTTCGAAGGGTTTGGCATTGTAAGGGAACAATTACGCATTGTAAGGGAACAATGACGCATTGTAAGGGAACAATGACGCATTGTAAGGCAACAATGACGCATTGTAAGGGAACAATGACACATTGTAAGGGAACAATGACGCATTGTAAGGGAACAATAACGCATTGTAAGGGAACAATGATACATTGTAAGGTGACAATGATACATTGTAAGGGAACAATGACGCATTGTAAGGGAACAATGACGCATTGTAAGGGAACAATGATACATTGTAAGGGAACAATGACGCATTGTAAGGGAACAATGACACATTGTAAGGGAACAATTGTCGAAATCCATTGGGTTTTTGCCGAAATACACTTGTCTATATTAAAATTTAACCCTTCGGAGGTTCAAAACTTCCGAAGGGTTTTTCAATCAATCATGTCACCATACATACACAACAAAACCCATCGGATGTCGCTATAACATCCGATGGGTTTGTTTATGCCCTTATTTCTTAGCCTG
>JAEUUX010000234.1 GCA_016787295.1 Chitinophagales bacterium | reverse complement strand
TTCTGCCATCAGTATTGCTCGGATTACCTGTGGATCTTCTTGACAAAATTGCGCTATTTCTTCCACAGACATTTGAGATTTTGTATACAGAGAAATAATGAGCGTTTTTAGTTTACTTGATGTTTTTTCAGCTTCCACTTTACTTTTTTCAGCTTCCACTTTACTTTTTTCAGCTTCTGCTATTAGCTCAGGCATAGTTTTGCCATACAAAGCTTGGGTTTGTACATCAACTAAATCGTAGGTATCTTGGCTATATTTAAACATGGCGGATGATGGGTTTTGATAGGTTATTTGAATGTGTTCTTTAAAAGCTTGAGTAAATTTTAGATTTAGGCGCATCAGGTCATTGATAAAAAACAGCAATTTAACGGTTTTTTCGTGCGGATAGTTCCGCTGATTTGCCACTTTAAAAATTTGTTCCTTGAGGCTTAGACGCTCCACTTGATTGTCTCGTGTTTTTAGGACATAATAATTGGCTAAAACCACAATGGCAAATGGATTGGGATTTGTAAGCAACTCTTGTTCATTCTGTTGAGCTACAATATAGGTATTAAACCGATAGGTATTGCTTGTCCCATAACTCTCCTCTTTATAATGGTCATATATGCGTGGTTTGTTTTTGCCTGTGTAGATAGCAATAGCAGTAATATTTTGGCGATATTTTGCTCGAATACCATGATAGTATTCATACATGCGTTGTGGAAAACTTTTGTCGGACTTAGTTTGAAATTCAATATGAACCAATACCCATTTTTCTTCACCGTTTTTTAGTTTTACTTTTAGCAATTTATCTACCACTGTATTGCTTAGTTGGATAGTGTCGAACAGTTCTTGTTCCAAAAAAACAGGAGCTGTGGTTGTGTCAATATCGGCATAGAGTGTTGGCAGAAAAAACTCCAAAAAATCGGGAGTCATATTCATTAGCACTTCTTTCCAGTTATTGTCATAATCGATTGGGGTGAGGTCTTGGCGCATAACAAAATTTAGGTAGGTGAAAAATAGGTAGCAAAGATACAGCTTTTATACAGTAAATCGTATTTTGTTGTATAATTTTTGTAAAATCATGCTAAATTATCTGACATAACAGTTCCCAAATTACTGTTCTTCTATAACGGTTCTATTCATAAATTGGTTGAGCGGGAGCATTGCAGCAAATACATTTTGGCTATAGGTTGCCAAATTATTTGCCAAGAGTTGTTGGTCGGTGAGTGCATGGGTCACTACAAAATCTTTGTGTTTCAGCCATTCTATAGCAACATGGTCTTTGGGATAGCCTTTGGGAGCAGTTTGTAGTTTTGCCCCTTCCAACGTTCCAAAATAGTGTATAAAATTAGGTGATTCGATAATTTGTCTAAACTCTTCTTGGTGATAATCTATTTCTTGACGAATAGCAGCCAAGAGATTGGGCATGGGCTGATACATACCACCTGCCAAAAAACCTTGATTGTCAGGTTCTATATGCAGATAATAACCCGCCAAAACAGATTTTTTGCCTTCTTTTGTGATATATGCTCCCATATTGGTTTTATAGGGTGTTTTGTCTTTCGAAAAACGAATGTCGCGATTTATCCGAAAGAAGCAGCTTTTGGGTGACACCTGTGCAATAGCAGGATCAAACTTGCTGATAGCTATTATCAAATCGGCTACTAATGATTCCACATTTTGACGTGCCATATCATACTGTTTTCGGTTGTCATGAAACCAGACAGTGTTATTATTGGCTTTTAGCTGGCGCAAAAAATCTAAGGTTGTTGCTTGTAACATGGGCAGTATGGATAGGTTTTGGGGTGATACTAATAAGTTTGTACTACGTTCACTGTTCCTGTTGTTCCGTTGGTCCATTGAACCGTAATTTGTGGCGTGCTTTGTCCGCTAAGAATAGTTCCTGTGCCGTTGAGTGACCATTGGTACATTGGACTACCTATGGTTGGGGGAGACTGTATACTATAGGTATATGTATTGCCAGAGCAAGCATTTTGTTGTCCTATAATAGTGATAGTTGGAGCTTCGGGTGGCGTGCCACTAAGGGCATTGAGAGCGCCATTTTGTGCATACCAATGCTCCCAAACACCTCCTATACCTGTCTCCCAATTGTTAAGGTCAAAGGTATTTGTGCCGTTGATAGTGCCTTGCACTTTGTAGACTTTCACTGCTTTTTGATTGCGATTCCATGTAAGGTTGTTGGCTGTTTGACAGTTTTCGGGTGTGTTAGGCAGGAGACAGTTGGCTCTCAAAAAATAGGCATAATCACCATTAGCATTACCTCCAAAAATGCGTGCGATACCCTGTTCATCAATACACACGGCGGTTGTTTCTTCGCTGGCAATACCCAAGGGCATAAAATTGTAGTCGGTCATTAGACGAGCCAGAAAAGTAAGCAAACGTCCGCGTCGGTCGGGGTTATCAAAATGGGTGTCGGTAATGGTATTTTTCAGATATGGGTTGTTCAAAAAATCGTCATACCCGATGGTCATATAGGTATTGTAGGGGTCATTGAGGGCTTCATCGCTGTATACAGTGCCGTTCTGTGCCGAAAAATAAGCATCACCCTGAATAGCCATACCGGCACTTGTCCCGCCAACGGTCACATGTTTTTCGTTAATCAAATAATTCAAAGCATCTTCCACTAAGGTATTGCGCCATTTGGAGACATAGTTGTATTGGTCGCCACCTGCAATAAAGAGCGCCTCTGCATTGCGGATTTGGTTGACAACATACGCATTATTGGCTGCTGCTATACTCGGAATAATTAAAGTTTCCACCGAATTGACCGTTACGCCCAATTCGCTATACATATAGTCGTTATAGCCATCGGCACCTGTAGCTCGAATGACCACTACATCGCCACCATTAGCCCGTTGTAATAACCATCTAATAGCATTGTCCACATCGGTTGAGCCACCCATCAGTAGCGTACCGCCTTGTGTTGATGTGCTTATATCCATTGCCGAACCCACTATATAGCTCGTATAGTTTTGAGCCAATGTAGGACAAAAGGGCAGCAAAAGTACGAAAAAAAATACAAATAGAGAAGGGTTTGGGATAAGAAACATGAAAAAAGAGTTTTTTGGATTAACAAAAAACCACACCAAAAATCTTTCTTTGTAAATTATATTGTACAAGTGAGAAAGATTTTTGGTATGGGGTATTGTGCCAAACAAGGGCATTATTTAGCATTAAGCTGCGATTTATATTTTTGAATAGCAGCATTTATTCTCTCAATTCTATTTTCGGGGCTTGGGTGCGTACTCATAAACTCGGATTGTCGTTTCCCTCCTGATGCCGCCTCCAGTATCTCCATAACGGTTATTAAGGCTTCGGGACGATACCCTGCTTGTAACATATATTTCACACCAAAATCGTCGGACTCTAATTCGTCTTCGCGCCCATATTTCATCAAAACCACATTGCTAATCATCGCTGCCATTTGCTGCGAGCCAGCAGTAGTGGGGTTTGAGGGGTCGTAGGTTGCCATAACAGCCGCAGAACTCAAGCCGCCCGCCAACTGTTGTTGTGCCAAATGTTCGGCAGAGTGACGACCAATGACATGCCCAACTTCGTGTCCCAAAACGCCTGCCAAACGGTCGGGCTGCATACCATCTTCTTTTTCAAAAAGGCGTTCCAATAGGGCATAAGTAATAAACACTTGCCCACCCGGCAACGCAAAGGCATTGATGGTTTGTGGGTCTGCCAAGACATGAAAATCAAATTGATAGGGGCTTTTGGCGGCATCGCTACTCTGAACGATTTTGTTGCCTACCGATTTAACTAACTGTTGCAAACGGGCATCGGGATGCAAACCGCCATGCTGTTGCGCCATTTGTGGTGCTGATTGCAAACCCAAAGCAATTTCTTGGTCGGGAGACATGTCAATATGTTGCTTCTCGCCTGTTATTGGGTTAATTTGATTTTTAGAATAATAACCAATAATTGCAATTACTGCCATAATCAAACCAATTAGTAAGCGGGATTTGTTCATGGTTTATTGTTTTTTTTGTATGAAAAAATTGTGAATAAAAAAAGCAAATTACAAGACGTATAATAAGCTACAAAGTTACGGGTTTTATAGCAAAAATCCAAAAAATGTAAGAATTAGTGATATTTGCCTTAAATTTGCGCTAAAAAATCGTTCTAACCCTAATGGATTAGAACGATTTTACAAAAATCAAGCAACCAAAAGATTATTCGATAACCAATTTTTTGTTCAACAAGTTAAAGCCTTGTACAATTTTAAGGAAATATGTACCTTTGGCTGTAGTTGGAATATTAACTTTTGATTCGTATGTGCCATTGAAATCCTCGATTTCTTCGTTCAAAATTTCGTTGCCAGCCACATCCAACAAAACGATTTTTACGGTTTCTTCTTCAGGCAAACGGAAGCTAAGGAAATAATAACCGTTTTGGAAATCAGGACCAAATGCAATTTCTTCTACCACCAAATTGTTGGGCGAACCAAAACCTGATTTGAAAGCCTCGCGCAAACTTGCACTACTTTTGGTAATGTCGCTCCAATCCAAATCTTTGATGGTAACAGTACGACGCTGGTTAGCGCTTTTAGGATTTTGGTAGGTTTTTTCTTGACTTTCGCCAACCACTGCTTTTTGGATTCTTTCCCACCAATCACCATAAGACGAATTGGAATTGCTTTGAGCAATGGCTTGGTTTGTGGAAGTAAAACCAACAAGGGCTACTAAAATAGCCAAAAAACGAAGATGTTTCATAGTAAACAGTTTATTTTAGAATTTGTGAATAAAATTAGAAACAAGGCAATAACGCCATAGCTAAAGTTTTATTGTATAGAATCAAAAAAAAAGTAAAAAAAAATTGATTCTAATTGATGTGGCTCGCTTTTTGCTTAAAAAAAACAAACTTTTGTGCAATTTGTACCAAGATTTTGTATTATTAACAACAGTGATAGCCATAAAGTTCCTATTAGACGAACAAAATGCCAAAAAGTTTAACAAAGACTAAAATATTTTATGCAACTTGCCTATTGATTTGGCGGATTTGTGGGTAGTGTCTAACGGCATTATTGCTCCATCAAAATAAATATGCCAAACTATTGACAAAATGTCAAAAAAAAGCTGTATCTTTGGCAACCGAAATCTAAAATCTCACCAGTCCTAATGCGTCATAACAATCTCTCTACTGAACATCTACTAACTAACTCAGTGACCCCTATATTGGTTATTGATAAACATTTAGCAGTTGTCAATAGTAACCCATCTGTCGAACAACTGATCAATGTGGGCGAAGGGCATATTGGCAAATTGCTTTTCGAGTTGCCTGATGTACCATCTTCGGTGACAGACGCTTTGCGAAATGCGGTGACAGACATCAGCAATGCACACCAATGGGAATTTAGAAGCAAACAAAATGAACGATTGTTAGCTACTGTTCAGCCCACTTCCACAACCGAAGGCGAATGGCTGTTTACAGTGACCATGCAAACCAACGAGTCGCTATATACCGATTTGTTGAGCAACTTGATGCGCGAAATAGAGTTGCAAGGAGTTGAGGTACTCAAACAGCGGCAAAAAACCTACAGCGAACTCGAACAACAAGAGGATTTGTTGCAATCGATTCTTGCCAATATGCCCGAAGCAGTTTTGGTAATGGATAATGATGGTTATTTTGCTTTATGCAACGAAGCCGCACGCAAAATGAGTCCTTTGTTCCAAAAGGGCATTACATTGCTACAATGGATACATGCGCATCTTTTTTATGTGCCTTCCGAAATTAACCCAAACGAAATTGTATTGGCAGATGAACAAAATCCTTTTCTAAAATCGTTAAAAGGTTATCGCGTGTCGAGTTTGGAGTTATATATCAAACCCAAAGAACAAAATATGGGAGGCTACCATGTTTCTTTGAGCATACAACCACTTATTACCTATCAACAACACTTAGACAAAGGCTGCCTTATTATTATGAGTGATATATCGGACCGCAAACAAGCCGAAATGGAACTTGCTGATAGTGAGCGCCGACACAGAGCCTTGCTCCACACCTTGCCCGACACTTTGTTTAGGGTGCGCGCCGATGGTACTTATTTAGACTATATTCCTGCGCTAAACGACATTATACCAGGAGCTACCTATATAGATAATAATGTGATGAACCTGCTACCAATAGAAGTAGCAGAAGGACTTATGCGCGCCATTACCACTTGTTTAGAAGAACAAACTTTGCAAATTTTCAACTTCGAATACGCCATCGACGAAAATAACACTTACTACGAAGTTAGACTTTCGCCCATTAATGATAAAGAAGTGATGGGCATTGCCCGCAATGTCACAGACATTATCATGGCAGAATATGCTTTTGAAAGAAGCACCAATAACTATTGTTCGTTGTTAGAAAATATGCCAAACCCTATTGCTTTGGTTCGCCAAGATGGCACTCTCGTTTGGCATAACCAACATCTGAACAACCTATTGTCGCTCGAAGATAACCGCCTATATACTATATATGACTTCATTGGTTCTAATGATGTGTTGAGAGCCAAAACCGGTATTCAACAATGTTATACAGGCGAAACAAACCGTGTGTGTGTCTTTAATTTGGTGTTGAACAACCACAAAAAAACGCGCATTAGTGTTACTGCCAATCTTATTTTTTATCGCCAAGAGATTTTGGTGCAAATAAACTTAACTTTACACAACAAAAAACATTCGTAATTGTTTGTCCCCCAAAGTGCCTCTTTTTGGGCATAGCAAGGTTTTTGAATCGTCATCGCAAAAAAAAATAGCAAAAAAACAAAATCTTTTTTAAACCTTTTACTACTGTTACCATCTAAACGTCATAACAGCAGCGAAACAGAAAAATGCCAGCAGCAAAAAAAAATATCGTTTTTTTAAACCTTCTGCATGGCTGTAATGTCTAAGGTTTTGTTAAGTAGCTTGAAAAAAAGGGCTTAATTAGTGTTTTTTTTCATACTCATTGCCGCCTTTTGCTAAAAAGCGCTACTTTTGCGTTGCAAATTAATCATCAACAAAAAAAACAATTGTAAATCAAATGAAAAAATTATTTTTTCTTCTTAGTATCGTAAGCGTTGGCTTTATTGCACAACCCGTTTTGGCTCAAAAAGCAACTGAAGGCAAAGAACAAATCAATGCTGAACCCAAAAAAGGTAAAAATACTAAAAATAGCGAAGTCGAAAAAGTCAAAAAAGAAAGCACCGTTAAAGAATATAAAGATGCTGACAAAAAGAAAATGTCAGTAGAAGAAAAAACGGAGCGTCGTTTGGACGAATTTACCAAAGTGGTAGGACTTAGCAAAGATCAACGCGCCAAAGCCGAAGGTATTGTTAAACAATACTATGCTACTATGGACGAAGTTCAAACAAAAATTGCTGGTGACAAAACAGGTGAATACTCTAAAAGAGCCTCCGAAGCCCAGAAAAAAATGCAAGCAGACTTCCGTGCCATGTTAACTCCCGACCAATTGGGCAAATATGATGCGTATGTTGCGAAAATCAAAGACAAAAAGAAGAAAAAATAGTTAATATTTTCTTCTTAGCTCATATAAACAACGAAAGAGACCGTTTTGACACGGTCTCTTTTTTTTTATGGCATTTCGACGATCATTAATCAAAGCTAATCGAATTGGTTGTTGTAATCAAATTCTTTTTTGGGTGTTGTATCGTTTGGCACCACAACACTGGAGTCTTGTGGATTAAGGGCATTATAGCCTCCTGTGCCACTATATTTGTAACAATCTAACTCGATTTGCATGTCCACAGGGCGAATAAAACGGTCGTTTTGTGTTACGCCAAGTGAAGCATCTTTATATACTTTGGTCATAAATTTTCCCCAAATAGGCAATGCCATATTTGAACCCGACCCCAAGGCAGTGGAACGGAAATGGATTGTTTTTTCATCTCCACCTACCCATGCTCCTGCACACACTTTAGGCACCATACCAATATACCAGCCATCGGAATTATCGTTAGTAGTTCCTGTTTTGCCTGCCATTTCGGCACGCAACCCATATACCGACCGCAAACGTTTAGCTGTTCCAAAGTCAACAACACCTTTCAACATGCTTATCATGGCATACGCAACCTGCTCGCTTACTGCTTCTGCTTTGGTGGTGGTGAAATTTTGGATAACATTGCCATTTTTGTCTTCTACGCGCAAAATACTTAGGGGTTTGGCAAAAAATCCTCTATTCACAAAAGTGCCATACGCTCCGACCATCTCCAATACAGAAATATCCATAGACCCCAAACACAAGGAAGGTACAGGTTTCATGGGGCTTTCAATACCCATGCGGCGAGCCACATCAACAACAGGTTGGGGACCTACTTGTTTCATCAAATAGGCGGTGACGCGGTTGATAGAAAATGCCAAACCTGTTTTTAGAGACACCATTTGACCATTCATATAACTGCTTGCATTTTGAGGACTCCAATTTTGGTATTCTTCGAACACCACAGGCATATTTGGCACCATGCGGCAAGGCGACCAACCATTATCTACTGCTACGGCATACGTAAATGGTTTGAAGGTAGAACCTGCCTGCCGTTTTGAGTTAACACGTACATTGTCGTATTTAAAGTAGCGAAAATCAATTCCACCTACCCAAGCCAATACATAACCGGTCATGGGGTCGGTAGCTAAGAAGCCTGTATGTAAAAATCGTTTGACATATTTAATCGAATCTAAGGGCGAAAGCATGGTGTCGCGCTGTTCGTTGGCACTATTTTTCCACGTAAAAAGGTTCATTTTGGTAGGAGTAGAGAATGCTTTTTTGATGTCTGCTTCTTTTACGCCTGCTGCCTTCATGTCCAAATAACGTTCCGAATTTTTGACAGCTCGATAAACCAGTTCGTTTTCGCCTATCCAAGGGCTATTTTTATCCATGCTGGCTTTGGGGAGAGCGTCCCAAGGGTTTTGTCCGCGCCAGTGTTCATCAAATTGTTTTTGGAGGTCGCGCATATGTTCATGCACGGCTTGTTCGGCATATAACTGCATTTTGGTATTGAGCGTAGTATAGATTTTTAGTCCATCACGATAAATATCGTAGGGTTCGCCATCAACTTTTGTAACTGTTTTTGCCCATGTTTTTGATTCTTGTTTGATATATTCCAAGAAATAAGGAGCAAATTCGCTTTGGGTGTCTTGAAGGTTGACGTGGAGGTCGAGTGTTTTTTGGGCGTATGCTTGGGCAGTATCGGCGGGGATATTGCCATATTTTTTCATTTGGTCGATAACTGTATTACGGCGATCTTTGGCTCTTTCGGGATGTCTGATGGGGTTATACATCGAAGGTCCTTTGAGCATACCAACCAGCAAAGCGGCTTGGTGCAGTTGTAGTGAGTCGGGACTTGTATTAAAATATACGCGTGAAGCAGCCTTGATGCCATGTGCGTTGTTGCTAAATTCTACGGTATTGAGGTACATATTAATGATTTCCTCTTTTGTATAATTTCGTTCCAATTTAATGGCAATAATCCACTCTTTGAATTTTTGCTTCATACGCCCAATCATGCTTTGGGGTTTTTCGTGAAACAAATTTTTGGCTAACTGTTGTGTAATAGTACTAGCTCCACCCCTGCGGCTCGGCAAAAATATTTGCAAAGCGGCATTAATTGTTCCTTCATAATCGATGCCCGAATGTTCATAAAAACGCACATCTTCGGTCGAAACCAAGGCTCCTACCAAATGATGCGGGAGTTCTTCGTAGGTGGTATTGGTTCTGTTTTCCACAAAAAACTTTCCTAACAAAGTGCCATCGGCGGCATATACTTCGGTTGCTAAGGCGCTTCGCGGGCTTTCCAATTCGGTGAATGTGGGCATTTTGCCAAACAAGCCAAATGATACTGCCACAAAAAGTGCCACAATACCGCCTATTATTCCCACAAACCACCACCACATCAAACGGATATAGTAGCGAATATTTTTATCTGTCCCTTTATTTTTGGGTGAAGGGGTAGCATTGTTTTGCCAATCGTTGTTGTAGGAAGAGTGTGTGTCGGCAACATTTTTTGAGCCATTTGGGTTGCGCCAGATACCACTCAATAACTTGCGAATATCCATAAATTATATAATAAAACAATTTGGGGTGTGCCTTTGTAGGGTGGGTGCAAAGGTACGGTTTTTTTCAGTAAAAAAATAATTTTGTGTCAATTACATTGCCCTAATTATTCAACAACAGCTTTGCCTGCAAAGTAGAATAATACTAACCAGACGATGCCTTTGATTAGAAAAAACAAAAAACCTACCCAACCTGTTCTTTTGAGCCAAAGTTGCCATTTTTTTGAGTCCATAATTTTAGTTTGCAGTTAAAAATAAAATAAAATAAGAAAAATATTGCAAAAAGTGCCAAGAAAGACCTAACTTTGCATAAAATTTGTGGTAGTAGTTCTTAATAAAAATGTATTATTATGAATCCGACAAACACCCCTTATTTGCGAAGCCTTCAGATGGTTCACTTTGCTCTTGGAATGGGCATGACATCATTTTTAGTTATTTGTTTTGTGTTACATGGTAGTGGTGCTTGGGAAAGTATGCCCGAACTAAGCAACATATTTATAACGTTTGTTCCTATTGTGCTGGTAGGAGGCATTGTCATTGGTAATTGGCTCTACAACAAACGCCTTGAAGGGATTAACCAAGCGGCAACTGTCCAACAAAAATTGGAAACCTACCGAACAGCTTTTATCATAAGATTAGCCCTGCATGAGGGACCCACCTTGCTTGCCATTGTTGCCTATCTTCTTACGGTTAATCAGTGGTTTTTATATATGGTACTGATTTCGCTTGCAGGTTTTGTACTCTTGCGTCCAAGTGCCGACAAAATTGCTACCGCTTTGTCTTTGAGCGACAGTGAGGTGAATACTCATTTATTATAGCAGGATATCATTGTCCAAAAGCTATTTTCATACCCTCCCACAACTTGGCTTTTTTGTCGGCTGCTTGAGACAAAACCGATAGACTTTCGGAAAACAACAACCAGATGTTAAGAAACTGAATAGGTTGATATAGACCTGCCAAAATGTTCAAGCCCAAATCTAAGCGTGTCACCCCAAACCCTAAGAAATGTGTGGGTTGATAGAGGCTGACCATTTGTGCCAATGTATGTGGATGAGTGTGCAGATTTATTTGCACGCTATAGTCCATTGTTTTGTTGGATAAAAGACGTGTTTTGATACCCAACATCATTTTTTCTAACAAATCTGCCTCAACTGCCGATAAAGGAGTAACTATTTTATGGGCAATAACAATGCGGCAACTTGCCGAAGTATCAAATTTTCCTTGCACCACAGGATAATCGGGCATCTGATACAAGACATCATGGTCAAAAATAGCGGTTAAGTTGTTTAGTTTTTCCATACAGACAAGTCGTGATAATTTAATTTTTTTTAATAAAAAACGAATTTTGGTAGAATTTTTTAGGTAAAATCCCTAAATGTTTGGACGATTCGAGAAAAAACCGTATCTTTGGCAGCGAAAAGCGAAATTTCGCTGAATAAGCAGTTAGCAAAACCCAACCAATATAAAGTGTGTTTGTGTAGAGCAACATAAACAATACATAGTTTGATTGTTTAAGGCAATAAAACGTTAATGTTTTAAAGTATGGCTGCTTGGAGGCAAAGTTACAAACTTTTTGCCAAAAACAATGCTTTTGTGTCATTTGGGCTTCAGAATTTTCTATAATGTTGCGAATAAAAAGTGACCTATTATCAAAAAATCGTTCAAATATCAGTAAATGCTCGTTTTGAGGCTATTTGAGACCTATAACTCAAAACTAATAGTCTGTTTTTTTGTACACTACTAAAATATAATGTATCATGACAAATTTAAAAACCATAGTAAATCCAACTACCCAATCGCGTTTAAAAGAAGTTGATTTTGAAAGTTTGCCTTTCGGAAAAATTTTCTCTGACCATATGTTTGTAATAGACTATGCCGACGGAAAATGGCAACAAGGATATATTATGCCATATGGCGATATGCCCTTGAGTCCTGCCACTTCCGCCTTGCATTATGGTCAAGCTATTTTTGAAGGTATGAAATGTAATCGCGACATAAAATCGGGAGATGTTTTGGTGTTTCGTCCCGAACAAAACGCGCTGCGCTTCAATATATCGGCTGCAAGGATGGGCATGCCTTCCATTCCTGTAGATATATATCTCCAAGGTTTGTATGACCTCATTAGTACCGACCGTGATTGGATACCCACGCGTGAAGGCTATGCACTCTATATGCGTCCGTTTATGTTTGCCACCGACCCCATGATAGGAGTCCGTCCGTCCGACACCTACCGTTTTATGATAATCACTTGCCCCGTAGGACCCTACTATGCACAACCACTCAAAGTGTTGGTTGCCGACAAGTATGTTAGGGCATTTCCCGGCGGAACAGGTAGCTCCAAAGCAGCAGGTAACTATGCTGCAAGTATGTATCCAACTGTACTTGCCAAAAAAGCGGGCTACGACCAAGTGTTGTGGACAGATGGCATGACACACGAATACTTAGAAGAAATTGGCACGATGAACGTCTTTTTTGTCATCAACAATAAAGCCTATACGCCCAGTTTAGACGGTACTATCCTGAACGGTATCACGCGTGATAGCATCATTCAATTGTTGCGCCACAAGGGAGTTGAGGTTATCGAAAAACACATCAATATCCACGAAATTTTTGAAGCTCACCAAAATGGCACATTACAAGAAGCATTTGGAGCAGGAACAGCAGCTACTATTACCAATATCTCTGCCATAGGCTACAAAGACCAACACATCGAATTGCCACCTATTACAAATAAACTATTGTCTGCTGAACTCAAAGCAAACATGAATGCCATTAAATGCGGAGCAGAATCCGATATTTTTAATTGGTTAGTGCGAATCTAACGTACATATATAGGCAAGTATGACAGTTTTTCTGACAAATATTCACTAAATTTAACATTGTTATTTTGGTTTTGTCAGAAAACTGTCATAATTTTGCACCTCAAAACTCCCAATGCAAATTGTCTAACATAATAAAACCACAAGAAACCCATGACTGATTATCAAGAGCAATCTAACAGCAACTCACGAAAACCGCTTTATTTAGCCCTTATTGGTGTGTTGTTGCTTATTAATGGTTTACTAATTTATAGCAACATTAAGCTAAAAAACTCCAACAAAGAACAAGTAACCACCTTGACCGAAGAAAAGTCGCAACTTCAAGCAGACTATGACAATTTGTTACAAGAATTGGAAAGCTACAAGTCTCAAAATCAGGTTTTAGATAGTACTGCCAATGCTCGTCTGCAAGAAATCGAGACCCGCAAAGCAGAAGTTGAGCAGGTGCTGCGCAAAAGTAATGCCAGCAAAGCAGAGTTGGCACAAGCCCGAGCGAGCCTTGTTTCTTTGAGAACAGAGGTCGATAGCTACAAACAACGCATCACCGAACTCGAACAAGCCAATACACAATTGACCGCCCAAAATGTGGGTTTGCAAGACGATAAACGCAAACAACAAGATACCATTTCGGGACTCAAGACAGAAAAAACAACTCTTGTGCAAGAAAAAGAAACCCTTACACAAGAAAAAGAACAACTCACCAAAACAAAAGAAGACCTCACCCGAACCAAAAATGAACTGACCACCCGCGTTAATCGCGCCAATGCTGTTGTTAAAGCCGCGAACATCAGCGCCGAAGCAGTGCGCTTGCGTAAAAACGGCAAAGAAGTTAACACCAAAAACAACAAACGCGTCGATGAACTAAAAGTTTGTTTTGATATGACTTCTAACAGCGCCACACAGCCAGGCGAAAAAGAAATCATGGTGCGAATTACTAACCCCAAAGGCGAAGTGCTTTCGGTACAAGAGCTGGGCGGTGGTATATTTACCAACGAACAAACCGGCGAAGACATGCAATATACCCAAAAAGGCTATGTCAACTACAACGGCAGCGGCGGTAAAGCATGTATCAACTGCAAACACAATGCAACTTTTGATGACGGAGCCTACAAAATCGAACTCTATAACGATGGTTACTACATCGGAGCTGGTCAAGTTACGCTAAAATAATTTTTACTATCAGAACATTAAAGCCTTACTAAATTGGTTTGGTAAGGCTTTTTTTATGCCAAATTTTGGCAAACTCCTTATTTTTTACTATCTTTGCAACAATATTCATCGGTCAATAAAATGCCTTTTTATGCTAGAAAGTATTTCATTGAAAAGTATTTTTTTCTTAGATATAGAAACTGTTCCACAGAGTCCGTCGTTTGGACAATTGGACGAAACCATGCAAAAACTTTGGGAATACAGAATCCACCGATTTAAACCCGAAGAAGCACCTTTGGCAGATTATTACTTCGAGAAAGCAGGTGTCTATGCCGAATTTGGCAAAACAATTTGCATTTCGTTGGGATTTTTTGCTGCCAATCCCGAAACAGGTGACGAACAATTTAGGGTAAAAAGTTTTTATTCGCACGATGAAAAACAACTCTTAACCGATTTTCTGACCCTCCTAAGCCGATACACCGATGCTAGCGACCGCTATATTTGTGGACACAACATCAAAGAGTTCGATATTCCATTCCTCTGTCGCCGCGCCATGGTATTGGGCTTGCCAATACCCAAAATATTAGACACTACCACAGCCCGACCTTGGGAAATCAAACACATCGACACCATGCACCTTTGGCGTTTCGGTGATTACCGAAACTATACTTCCCTCCACCTGCTTACCACCGTTCTTGGCATTCCTAGCCCCAAGAATGATATGGAAGGTAGCGAAGTAGCTGCCGTTTATTGGAACACCCAAAACATAGAACGCATTAGTCAGTATTGCCAAGCCGACGTGGTAGCCATAGCCCGCATCATGCAACATTTTAAACAACAAAATACACTGACAAACGAGCAAATTATCTATGTTAAGTAGAAAATACACCAATTTTGTCTATACTTTGTCTACTAATAACGTGACAAATGTGAAAAATATCTAAAAAAGCCCTATCTTTGCACCCAAATTTATCGCTATACACTCTCTAATAACTTTTTGTTGGCTATCAACTTAATTTCTATAAACCCAATTGCTAAAAAGTAGAGAAGCATTATGAAATTTGCATGCGATAAACAAGAAAGCTACACAATATTTAGTGTAACCGACCCCAAATTGAACTCTCTCAACGCTCCTACCCTGAAAACAGAACTCACCCTATTAAACAACGAAGGTATCCGCAATATCATCTTAGATATAAATGGTGTTACATTTATCGACTCATCAGGATTAAGTGCTATTCTGGTGGGAAGACGGCTCTGTGAAAACAGTAATGGTACATTTGTGCTATCGGGTGCCAACGACAACGTGCTGCGCTTATTGCGCATATCACAACTCGAATCGGTGCTAAACCTAATTCCCACACTACAAGAAGCACGCGACTATGTAATGATGGACGAATTGATGCGCGAATTGGGTGACAACGAAGAAGAAAAAAACACCGATTATACCGACGACGACGAATAATCATACACCAAATTTGCTACCCCTCCTTTTCAATAGCAACATTGCTGAGTCTACTTGCGAGATAGCCAATATATAGTTTTATTTCTAACATCTATAATTTACTACACAATGCAAACAAAAACGAAATGTTTGTTTATTATACTGATATGCTTGTGTTCTATATATCCCATATATACTAATGTTTTATATGGCATTGGTGAAACAACCTATCAAAACCATTTGGACTGGCTCAACAATAAGTCGCTATTTTATAACCCTTGGCAGTATCGCATATTAAGCCCATTAAGCGTAGAATTAATAAACTATATATTAGACAACACCCTCTATAAAATCTTATTTCTAATTTATACGCCCCATTCAATAAATACAAATCAGGTTATACATTCGCCAAATGGTTTTTTTTTGGCGATGCTTTCAGATAAAGCAACCATGACTTATACGCTCACTTTTGCGATTATTAGGTTTCTACAACACCTGATAATTTTTGGGCTTTGGGGCTTACTTTTGCGCCCTTTTTTAAAAAACCAGATGTGGTTCTACTTGGCTATTCCATTTTTATCTTTGTCGTTTGCTAATGCCATATTTAATTCTGATTTTGCTTTATCAGTTTATTTTGAAATAATATTTTATTTGCTGGCTTGTTATATTTGCCTTTACAAAAAGTCATATCTCTACCTCTTATTTGTTATTTTTTTAGCAGGGTTGAACCGCGAAACCAGTGTACTAATACCATTTTTTGTTTTTTTTCTGAACGATAAAAAAATACAGCCTAATTGGGATTTAAAAGAATCGCTATTAAATAGACAAAATATATTCAAATTGCTTATTGGTTTGTTAGTGTTTATTATTGCTTTTTTGATGCCCCGCCTCTATTTTGGCTGGGTTAAACCATCTGAAGGACATTCAATTGCTTTATTTCACAATTTAATGTCATTAAACACTATATATGTCGGATTAAATCTCTTTGGTACTGTAACCCTCACACCATTTATAGCTTTATGGTGGTTGAAAAAAACAGACTTATTCTTTAAATTCCTTTTCTGGCTCATCACTCCCTTTTGGATAATACTTCATTTCAGCCTAAGTGCTGCCGAAGAATCACGGCTTTTTTTAGTACCCTATGTGCTTGTATGGTTGCCGATAACCTTATTTTTTTTAGACAAGCTATATTTAAGGGATTTTGAGTAAAATGTATTCCCGCTTTGGTTAGTTGTTAATATTAATTTCTACCTCTGCAATTCTAAACCAATATCGTTTGTTGGTAAAATACCGCTGAAGCACAGGAGTATATGAAATTTATGCCTCCTCTTTGAACAAACGTGACCACCACCATCTTTATGTCGCGATAGAAGCCGCCAAGTTGCCGATTCGTATAAGCATATAACATTTTTGTGTTCATGTTGTCTAATGTTTATTGTTCGCTATCCTTTTTTACCATCAACTAAACTTTTGACGTACCATAGATAAATGGGACTAAAAATCACCATACTGGGCAACAATTCAGCTCGCCCCCTTCTTCAAAGACATCCCGCCGCCCAAGTTGTGTATTGCAATGACGAACCATTCCTTATCGACTGCGGCGAAGGCACACAAGTGCAAATGCTGCGCTATAGAGTAAAATCGTGGCGCATTAACCACATCTTTATTTCCCACCTCCATGGCGACCATTATTTGGGGCTGATGGGCTTGTTAGATACTTATGCTTTATCTGACCGCCAACATCCCCTGCATATCTACGCGCCTGCCCCTCTCCAAACCATTATCCAAGCCCATTTATCCGCTGTCATTCCCGACGCAACCTATCCCTATCCACTCATCTTTCACCCAACAGACAATACCGAAAAAAAATTATTGTACGAAGGCAACCATTTATCTATTTATTCCGTTCCATTGGTACACAATAAAATCCATTGCACAGGTTTTGTTTTTGAAGAGAAAAAAGCAGCCCGAAAAATGCGAAAAGACAAAATAGAAGAATACCAAATTCCATTCATTTTGATAGATGGCATAAAAAAAGGCAACCATTTTGAACTGCCAGACGGAAAAATTATTCCTAACGAAGAACTCACCACTGACAGCCGAATACCCCAAAAATATGCCTATTGCTCCGATACAGCTTACACCGAATCTTTATTGCCATATTTGCAAAATGTAGACCTGTTGTATCACGAATCGACCTACCTCAACGACAAAATACAACAGGCACAACAACGCGGACACTCAACCGCCGAACAAGCCGCTACTATTGCCCAAAAAGCTAATGTCAAACGACTCTTATTAGGACACTATTCCACCAGCTATTATGATTTGCTACCTTTCCTCACCGAAGCACGACCCGCTTTTGCCCAAACCTACCTCTCGCAAGAAGGCGCAACCTACGACATATCACAGGCAGATTGGAGTGAACATGAAATCAAAACAGAATATTTTCAACCACAATGTAGCAAACAAGATTAATCTTGACTAATACATATTTTTTTTATTTACGGTTAAACTTTTTAGTTGCTGAAAATTCTAAATAACAAAACTCGACTCCTATTCCAACCAAAGATACATCTCATAAAATTCCTTGTGTTTTTATAAAAATTTTCTAATATGTAAATGAATAAACTACTTGCCGCCTTATTCACTTGTTTTTTATTAAGTGCCTGTGAACTTGATAAAAATGATGGCAATAACTGCGTTTGGGTGGTTTTCAATAATACCTCAAAATACCCTATTCTACAAATTAAAACCAATAGTTTGTATAAAAAAGGAAAAATACCCTACAAAGAAAAGCAAATTCAACGCACAATACCTCCCCATGCAAAGGACTCTTTGTGTTTTGACAGCTATAACACTCACTATTATGGTATTTTTGTAGATTTTTTGGTAGGTTCAGATACCATTTCATTAGATAAAAAAGGATCCGAACGTTACAACGATTTAAATGTAGTCCACAAAGGTACATTTACATGGAATATTGGGTATGACAATGGTATTCTCTCTCTAACTAAATAAACAATAAAAAATACATTTCTTAAACTTAAAAAAATCAATCTCCCCGATGAAAAATTTTAATTTTGCCAAAGTAATGGCATTGGTTTTGATGTGTGCAGGTATGTTCTTTGCACAAAGCTGTGAAAATGACTGCGATTCAGTAAGTTGTTTAAACGGTGGCACTTGTACTGATGGTGTTTGTGACTGTCCTACAGGTTTTGGTGGCGACCTTTGCGAAAATGCTATTGCTTGTAGTGTGGTTACTTGCGGTACTAACGCTAGCTGCGAAGTAGACGCAACAAGTGGTATTGCTGAATGTTATTGCAACGATGGTTATGAAACAGATGCTGCTGGTGACTGTACTGTACAAATCCGTAACCGTTATACTAATGGTGGAACTGTTAACTATACTGCCAACCAAGATGTTTGTACATCAGGTTCTTACAACTATAGTGCAAAAATGTATAACGATTCAGATGTAACTAAATTCGTTATCGAAGGTTTAGGTGGTTTTGATGCTCCTGTTATCACACCAAAAGCTACTGTAAAAGACATTACCAAATTCGAATTACCTGAACAAACACAAGCTAACTGGGGTTTAACTGTTAAAGGTACAGCGTTGGGTAGTGTTGATACAACAACTAACAACGTTGCTCTTTCCTATAACGTTAAATTTGCTGATAACACTACTGACGATTGTACTGTATTGTTGGATCGTCAATAGGCTATCTATGAAAACGAATCTACTAAACATTATATAGTTTAGCGTTCTTTTTCGTTTTTCGCACATCTAAACACAAAACAGCCGACGCTATTGGATAGTGTCGGCTGTTTTTGCTTTAAAGCTTTGTTTCGAATCACAACTGATACCGCAAATTGGCAACACTCTGCCAAAGCATATCTTTGAGGCGTTGGATATTTTTGTTGGTCACTGCCGAAATGAATATCACTGGCACATCGGTTGGCAACTCTTCTTGCAACATTTGTTCGAGTTCTTCGTCTATCAAATCGGCTTTGGTGATAGCAAGAATGCGCTGTTTGTGCAATAAATCGGGATTGTATTGTTCGCATTCGTTTAACAAAATTTGGTATTGTTCGCGAATGTCATCAGAATCGGCAGCTACCATGAACAGTAAGGTAGCGTTTCGCTCGATATGTCGCAAGAAACGGTCTCCCAGCCCTTTGCCGAGGTGCGCCCCCTCAATAATTCCGGGAATATCGGCAATGCAAAACGAGCGCGAATCGCGATACTGCACCATACCGAGGTTGGGTATGATGGTGGTGAAAGGGTAGGGTGCTATTTCGGGTTTAGCAGCCGTCACGCTTGCCAAAAAGGTAGATTTACCCGCATTGGGAAAACCCACCAATCCCACATCTGCCAAAACGCGCAGTTCCAGCACTTTCCATTCATCGATACCCTCTTCGCCGGGTTGTGCATAGCGTGGTGTTTGGTTGGTGGCAGATTTAAAATGGTCGTTGCCCAAGCCACCGCGTCCGCCGCGTGTGAGGATAACGGTTTGTCCGTCCTCGATGATTTCGTGTTCTATTTCGCCTGTTTCATCGTTGCGGGCGATGGTGCCAAGCGGTACTTCGATAGTTACATCGTCACCATCGGCACCTGTTTTGAGTGCGCCTGCACCATTTTCGCCATTGCCAGCAATAAGGTGTTTGCGATAGCGCAAGTGCAAGAGTGTCCACAAATTGCGGCTGCCTTTCAAGATGATATGACCACCCCTGCCACCGTCGCCACCGTCGGGTCCGCCTTTGGGTACAAATTTTTCGCGCCTAAAGTGCGCCGAACCAGCGCCACCCCTGCCCGAACGACAGTTGACACGCACATAATCTACAAAATTAGCTCCTTTATCCATAATTGTTGGGTGTCTAATAGGGGTCGATAATGACTCCAAAAATCCGATTTTTCTAATCAGGGTGCAAAGGTACGGAATTTTAGCCATTATCTTGTCAAAAAGGTTTAGCGTTGTGCTTTCAAAGTCCATTTTTCGAGCAGCCATGCTTTATTGAGTAGTGTGGGAGTGGCTTCTATTTTTTGTTTAAGTTGTTGTAAAGCTTTTTTGTCGCGCGGCAAAAGTCGATGAAGGCGCACCAATAGTTTAATAAAAGTTTCGTAGCGTTGTTTTTTTTGTTCTGCTACCAATTTGTTGCGTCGCAAATAGTTGATATAAGCCGCTGCCAAGGACTCAAAAGCATCACTTTCGTCCAATTCATAATAACTTCGCAACAATAGCATTTTTGCTTCTGTGCTGTAATACACATCTTCGAACACCACTTGGTTGAGCAATTGTAGGGTTCGGTCATATTGTTTTTGGTAAAAATAAAGCAATGCCAAATTGTAGGTATAGGCATTTTCTCTAAATTGTGGTGCGATATAGGTTTTGTATTGCTCGATGAAATTTTCTGTCCAAAAATATTCTTCGTTCCGTATGCCCACCAAAATAATGTTCATATATGTCCAAGGCGACAACAAACCTTCTTCGGTGAGCAAAATAGCACCACCAAGCATACGTTTATAGATGTTCAGCAGTTCGCGTAAATAGTATGTATTGCCACGATTGATGTGCCGCACACAGTAGTTGATGGTGTAGGCATACATATCCCGAGCTTCTGCAATGGCAAATTGATCGGTATGTTGTTGCAACAAAGTCATTAGGTCGTTAAAATGTTGTTCGTTGACAAAATCGGTCAAACACCGAAAAATATTGACATATACCATCACAATAGGGTGTTCGTGCTGTGGGTGTTGTTCCAAATACCGCACAATTTCGTCCAAGAGGCGCAGTTCGTACTGACCGCTCACCATTTGCAAGCGGTTATACATTTCGCAACTATATTTGAGTTTCAACACCAAATAATAAAGGTCTAAAGAGTCGATGGCTTGCTGTAGACTTTGGTCAAAAAGGTGTTTTTTTTGTTGGTCAAAATAAAGGTTTTCTTGTTGGTGTAGCAAAAAGCGATAATGATAGCTGTCCGCCGATTGAGGTTTTTTTTGCTGTTGTTTGTGGTGTTCGCGCAGGTGATGCTGGAAATGCTTCTCCAAATTTTGCTGCCTGTAGTAGTTGAGCAAATAATCGGCTTGTGTGGCGCTGTCTTCTTGCAGGTTTTCGACCATGATAAATTTTTCGACTGTTTGCAACAAACCACTCATTAAATAGTAGATTTGCGGTGCGTCGTAAGAAGTGTTGGGAAAAAGTTTGGCAAAGATGGTTTCTTTTTTCAAGGCATGGGGGTTGTTTTGTTGTAAGGCAATATGGAGTTGTTGGTAGAGTTGTTGTACATCTTTTTGGGTATTGAAATAAGGAGAATCCAAAAAAAGTTGAAATTTTTGGTGCTGTTTTTCCGAAAAAAATTGCAAAAGTTTTACTAATTTACTATGGTTCATTTTGAGAAATTGTTTTTTTTGTCGTTTTTTGAAGAACATTATTTGGGCAAAAAAGTGTATTTTATGCTATAAAAAGGCGTTTTTTTTGTTTTTTTGCCTCAAATGCAGCAAAATATGCCTTTTTGCAAACATTTGCAAAAGTAGGTTTTTTTTGAGAACTTTCCAAAAATGTATTTTTTTTGCACCAAAACACACCCTACCTTTGCTACACAAAACAACACAATCCTATTTTTGAATAACCAACATACCACTCAAATAGCTCCCCAAAACCTAAAGCCCGCCTAAGTATGAAATTTTGTTTTTTATGTTTTTGCTGTTTAGTTGGGCTTTGTCAGTCCTTATCTGCACAAACCTACACAGCCAATACCGATGTACAATACATTGACAGTTATAGCAGCAACTTCGCCAATGTTTTTGCTAATGATAGTTTGTCCAATGTTTTGTTGTTAGATACCTTGATTGTGCTCTCGCCGCCCAACCATGGCGTAGTAATAAGCAATGGTAACAATAACTACAATTTTGTTCCGAACCTAAACTTTGGCAATACCATTTTTATTGACTCCATGTTATATATGGGCGTTGCGGTTTATGAACACCCAAATCCCGATTCGAGCTATGCTGTTTCTGATGTAGCGTGGGTCTATTTTGTTGCCAATTTTGATAGTTTATCCTGCGACATTGGTTGCGTTTATCCTGGCGATATTGACAACAATGGAGAGGTGTCAGTTCATGATATTTTGCCTTTGGGAATAGCTTACGGTGTGACGGGACCTTCCCGAGAATTTGTATCAAGCGACTGGTTGCCTTTCCCTGTCTTGGATTGGCAGCAGCAGTTTTTGTTTGGTGGTCCCAATTTTAAATATGCCGATTGCAATGGTAATGGTATTGTAGGAATGACCGATTTTTGGGCGATACTCAACAATTATGGCAAAACCCACACCACTCCTACCACCACATTT
Organism: Chitinophagales bacterium; assembly: GCA_016787295.1. Classification (GTDB taxonomy): domain Bacteria; phylum Bacteroidota; class Bacteroidia; order Chitinophagales; family UBA2359; genus JAEUUX01. Next base: position 45,796 of record JAEUUX010000234.1, on the reverse strand, counting down.
ACGCCCGCTACCCTCGCACAAAATTTGCAAATTGCGGTAGACATCGAAAACGATACAGTAAGTATTGGCGATACCATTGTGGCGAATGTTCGGATAGGCAATGTGGCAGAGAATTACAACGTATATGGTTTTGCCTGCAATATGTTCTATAATGTAGATGATGGCAACACCGCAACGGTAGAATTTCCCGAATCTTTTGTAAACACCAATACCGATGATATTATTTCGGTGTATCGCAAATCCAACCCTACGCAATTAGATTTGGCATTGACGCGCATCGACCACCAGATTGTCAATGGCAACGGCATTGTGGCACGGGTGCGATTTGTGATGGAAGATATTATTGAAGGTGGCAAAGATGAAGCTACAGAAGCAGTTTTGTCGTTGGAACTAAAAAACGTGCTTATTTATGCCAATTCGGAGCAAGTGTTAACCTATAGTAATGTCTCCGTTCAGAATGACTCAATAACGGTGGTTTTGGGCACACCTTCTTCTTTGTTGCCCGATGTATTATTGTATCCTATGCCTGCCGCCGACCAAATTTGGGTAAAATCCGCCAACAATATGGAACGTGTGCAGTTGATAGATTTGCATGGACGCGTATTGATTGACCAAAAGCTGACCTCCACCAACTTGACCACTATTTCGTTAGAACAAATTCCTGTAGGCATTTATGTTGTTGGTGTTTGGAGTGACGAACGTTGGACGTATCGAAAAATTATTAAATAATCTCTGTTCAAAAAAAACACTACTTGTCATCTTCATTTTAATCTATTTCTAAAAACCTAAAAATATCAGTAAAACATGAAAAAATTATTTTTATTAATCAGTTTTTTGACGACTGTTTTGTTGCAAAACCAAACTATGGCACAACAACCAGTAGATGTAAGCATTGGCTATACGAATGGAGGAATGTCCTACTATTTTTATCCAATTATCAATATCGTGCCGGGTGTTGATTCGACAATCATCAACAATTGGACTTTCAGTTGGCAGATGGGAGGTGCAGTTTTTGGAACGGGCTATAATGCATCTTATGATTTTAATGCTCCTGGCACCTATACTGTTTGTTTATCCTACAGCGGCTCTTGTTGTGCCAATACGATTTGCGAAAATATTGTTGTCACGTCAAATGTAGATTGCGATGTACCTTTTACTAGCTCAGAAAATCCTGATGGGTCTTATACACTAACCGCAACACCTCCCTTCAATACGCCAATTGCAAGCTATTCATGGCAATTTGCTGGCATGGCATTGACAGGTTCGACAGTGACAATTCCTGCAAGTGGTACCGGAGATAGTTTATGGATTTGCCTTAATACTGTTACTATGGACGGTTGTGTGGGTAATTATTGCAGTGTTTTGAGTGGTGGTAATACTTCTAGCTGCCAAGCCGCTTTTTCAGCAACAACTAATGTCATATTAGCGGTTTTTAACAACTTTTCACAAGTAGCACCGGGCGAAGCCGCGACCTATTCTTGGTCTTTTGGTGACGGAACAACAAGTACAGAAGCTAATCCCACACACGAATACACGATTCAGGGTGACTATAATGTTTGCTTAACCATGACCACATCGAGCGGCTGTACAGACACCAATTGTCAATGGATAACTATCAATAATCTTGTCGTCGATACATTGACTTGTAATGCAGCGTTTTATTATACTATGGGTAATGCAAGTATTGCATTCCAGAACTATTCTAGCTCGCCAAGTTGGAACAATACCTACACTTGGACATTTGGCGATGGAACAGCCTCTACCGAAATAGATCCCATTCACACCTATAATGCATTGGGAACTTATGAAGTCTGCTTAACGATTGCTACCGTTCCTGACCCTGCTACAGAACAATGTAGTGACACTTTCTGTCAGAGCATTTATTTCGGTGACAGTGGCTATAGTTTATGCGGTACTGTGGGTATTGTAGGAGCGATTGACTCGTCAAGTGTCTATACCTACGAAGTGTACCTTATTCAATATGACCCAGTAACCGATATTTTGACGGCAGTAGATACCTTAACTTTGACCGCATGGGGAAACTATGGCAATTATTGTTTTAACAACCTAGCATTTGGTGATACTTACTACATCAAAGCGGCTTTGGCACCAGGTTCGGCGGGCTACTCCAGTCATTTGCCTACCTATTATGGCAATTCTTTGAACTGGCAGTATGCAACCTCTATGACCATCGGTGGCATTGCTCCCAATACTGCGAACATTACACTAATTGCAGGTGAAAATAGTGGCGGACCAGGATTTGTGGGTGGTGTTGTGAGTGATGGTGCAGGTCGTAGCACTTCGGCAGGCATGGCAGGTATCGAAGTCATTTTGTATGATTCCAACTATCTTCCTGTGGCGGTGGCATACACAGATGCTGATGGTAACTATCAATTCAGCAATATTCCGACAGGTAACTATTTTGTGGTGGTTGAATACTTAGGAGCTAGCTCCGACCAAATTGCTGTGAATGCCAATCCAGGCGTTGTAGCGGCTAACTTTGTCAAAAACAACGACCATTTTGCAGGAGCTTTGTCGCTTGGCACCAGCACAGTACAGCCTGCAAGCGTCAATGTTCGCCCCACTTTGTTGGCTGCGAATGCCTTAGTAACCATCGAAAGCCAAACAATTATCCAACAAGTGAAGGTAGTAGATATGTTGGGAAGCACAGTATATGTCCAAAAACTCAACAACAATAACACCACCATACAGTTAAATAATTGGGCAAAAGGTTATTATATTTGCGAAATATTGGATACTAACGGAAACGCACATCGCACAAAAATAGTAGTACAATAGGTCTAAAAACGATGGTTTTGTCTCTTTATGACAATGTCGTTTGGGTATTAAAAACACAATTTTACCGTCTGTCAATGATTCATTTCATTGGCGGGCGGTATTTTTTTGTCGTTTTCTGATTAACAATAGAGTCGCAAAAATGTGCTATACGGCAACTATATGGCACAACAAAACAGGATAAGCTTGGCGGTTTGGGAGAGCATGATATGAGCCTCATTAGCAAAATATTTTTTTTACTAAAAAAAAACAAAGAAGTCTTAAACTAAACTATTGAACGCCAATTATACATGTATTGATTTTTTATCATGTATCTAAACACGCCTAATTGCTTAATAAAACAAATAAAAAGTATGCACAAAAAACAAAGTTTTTGTGAACAAACTAACAACTGCACTTAAAAATAAATAGGGCAGTTATTGGCAATAATAGAAGCATTGGAATTGTTTGGCGAATTTTAATTTTTGTTAAAAATAAAAGTATTTTGTGTTTTTTTTGCGAAAAATGTAATTTTAAAAAGCAAAACACTAATAAAAGTTTGTTTTTTTGCCCATAAACAAACAAACTATATATGGGAAAGTTTATGATACAAGAAAAACTAACCCTGCTAAGAGCATTATTTTTGTTGGATAGAGAATAAAATTAGCACAAAAAATTGTGCTTATTTGTCACTAATAGGAAGTGTATAGGAACGAATACGGTTTGTTTGATTAACTATACAGTGTGCTTGTTTGACAAGAACATGCCTATTTTGCAGACTATAAAAAGTTTTGTATCTATTCAAGCACAAGCAATAGGCAAGTTAGATAACTTTGAAAGGAAGTTTGTCGTACAAGCAAATACAACACTTTCGGTTTAGTCAATGTTTTTTAAAATTATATCTAACTCACTTTTTACCAAAACAAGTAATTGTATGAAATGCTTCAATCAAATTAGCTTATTCTTCTTGTTATTCGCAGGCTGTTTTTCTACTATGGCTCAGGAACAATGGAATCCACGTGCAGGGGTTATTGCTCCGTATCCTGCTGTAATTACTACTTCTTCTGTATCGTCGGGCAGCATTAATGCCATTATGGACGACGACGACAACACCTCTTGGCAGTCAGAAGCTCCTTTACCCACTGGTTTTTTCTCTCGTACCGACTTAAATGCTTTTTATGCTTTGGGAACCAGCAGCACTATTTGTCAGACGACTGCCCCTGCTGGAACTAATCTTAGTGCTATGACCGATGGCAATTTGGGCAATGCGGTCACTATTCCCAAACAAGGCAATCAGGCAAGTGTGCGTTTTGCGTTTGTGTCTAATTTGAATTTTCGTTCAATATCTATGAAAGCACAATCGGCAAGTCCTATTATGATTTATGGTTATAGTAGCACAGGCGACTCGGTCAGTTTGGGCGTATATAGTCCTACTGATGCTTACCAAGTGCGTCGTTTTACGGCAACAACGACCAATATGAGTTTTCGTTCTTTCCGTTTTTTTTCGACATCTAATATGATGATATTTGATGTGGGTTTGCTTTGGCGACAACCTTCAGAATGGGTTTTGTTCGATTTAGGAGTTGCCCAAAGAATCGGTTGGATAGACAGCAAACAATTTACACCATTGGGGGCAACAAGTGTAAAAATTTTGGCGGGCAACAGCCCAAACTCACTTACTCCCATAGCTACTCTCAACCCAACAGCTATACCCACGATTACCACATACGTCAATCCGTCGCGTTTGGCTCGTTATGTGAAATTGGAATTTCTTCTGACAGAACAAGATTGGCAGAAAGGTAGTTTGTTTGACTTTCGCATTTATGACCAATTGGGACCATATGGTGCCACACCTGCTGCTCAAACATCTGCTAAAACAGTGCGCGGAACGATGGGAATCAATGGTATTTGGCAATGGGGCAATAGCGAATGCGTACCAATGGCAAGCAACAATGGTAGTTTATTGTATGGGGCTGTGGCGAGTTCGGCAAGAAATTATCACGAACTATCTTGGGACGTTACCGACCCCGACATCACACCTAATTACACCAATATGGCAAACGGTAATGGTACACAGGCTTTGTGGTGGTTGAATTGGGATACGGAATACAACCAATGGAAAACAAACAACATGGACGTTATTGCAACGATTCAATTTTCCAATCTGAGTCACCCTATGAATGTTTGGGACAATCCCTACCAAGCCGCTTATAACTATGGTTATGCCTTTGCTCAACACTTTGGTCCCACTTCGGGCAATGGGTTGGTTAGTTGTATGGAAGTAGGTAACGAACCATGGGACTATCCCGCCGAGTTCTACAGCACCGTTTTGCGAGGTATGGCAGCAGGTGCCAAAGCGGGAGACCCTGCCATGATAGTAATGCCCTGTGCCTTACAATCTGCTTTTCCACGTGCCGAGCAAACTTATATGAAAAACTATATGGGCGCACGAATAACACCAAACGAAGCTACCTATTTAGATGGCATTAACGTTCATCATTATAGCTATATGTATAATGCTACTGGCGCACGTATAAGCACATATCCCGAAAATCCAATTTCCTCGATGCGAGCCATATTGAATGACATTCGCTTTCGCAATACCAATATGCCGGGCAAAAAATTGTTTGTTACCGAATGGGGTTGGGATAGTAGTGGTGGTGGTGATGATTGTGTTCATAGCGAATGTGTATCAGAGCAAGCACAAGCCTATTATGCCATTCGTGGGGCTTTGTGGTTCATGCGTTTGGGTGTGGATAACCTCAATTGGTTTTTTTATGCCAATTTGAATGCTCCTTCTTCATTATATAGCCGTTCTGGTATGACAGGGTCTTGCGCAAATAATTTTCAGAAAAAGAAAAGCTACTACGCAGTGCAAGAATTATTGTCTTTGGTAGGAGATAAACATTTTTTGGGCGTGGTTAGAGAAGATTATTTTGCTTATATCTATGCCTTTGGCGAGGCAGATGGAACCGTGACACACCTAATTGCATGGCGACCAATTGCTGCCGAAATAACAGGAACAGCTATTTTGCAACAAAATTATGCTTATTTGCCCACTGCTGCATGGCGTATAAATGGTAATTCGGCAAATGGTAGTCCAGCCTTGGTTAGTACGCCAAACTATAGCAATGGTAAAATCATATTAAACCTTTCTACTGCTCCCACAGTCATTGCAGTGCAGCCTGCCAACGGAAAATATGCCGCACCTATTAGCACCACAGAACAAGTCGAAAGCAAATTTGAAGTATTGAACAACAATAGCCGTCAAGTCTTGTTGCGCTACGAATTGCCCATTAATGCAACTATCAATACCGAGTTGGTGAATTTGCAAGGACAGGTAGTAAGAAATCTATTATCAGGCAATTATGAAATAGGTAATTTTGATGTAGATTTTGTTTTAACAGATATTCCAGCAGGTATGTATTTTATACGAACTGTTATTAATTCAAGTAAAGATAATGTACAAATGCTATCTGTTACACGCAAAATAATTGTTCAATAAACCAAAATAAGTTATTGTAAAACATCTTTATGTATAACAATATAGTGACTTGTAAAAATATGTGCATTTTTACAAGCCACTATATTGTTGTTAAATCTTGAATTTTTTAATAAAATTTTGCTATTTGTTGCAAAATTTTATTAAAAAAGTTTTTTTTGTCCCAAAAACTTGGCGTAGTTGAATAAAAATTGTAACTTTGCCACGCATTGTATATTTAAGTTATTTTGCCTTTGCTAATTTGAGGATTAAATTTTCCTCCTTTTTAGGCTTCTAATAGCCTCTATATAATTTTAGCAAGGCATAGTAGGTGCAATGCCCCCCAAAAGAGTGTAGTGTTTGAAGTAGTGTTGTTTTGAAGGAGGGTACCCGTAAAAAGGTACCCTCTGATTTTTTGTCCACTCTTGTAAAATTTTAACCATAAAATGAGATTTTTTCCTTACCTTTGGCACGTTTTACGGCATTTAATTTTTTTAGCATGATAAATTCCACCATAGACCGCCAAATGCCTTCAAGTTATGGACACCTGATTTCTGAAACAGATTATCATCATATCCTTGATATATGCCTCAAACTATTAAGTAGGCATGGACAATTGGAATCGGTCAAAGAGGGTTGTATTCGTTTTACGGTTCCACACCCCAATAATTCTACACAAATGCAGGTCAGTTTAGATAGTTTGGTGCGCAAATGTGCGCGATGTGAGCGCGACGAGTGGCAAGAAATCATTGAGGAGCATTTTAGCCATTTATCTATGAACGAAGCCGCCTTAAACTATATTTTCAAAGACTACGAATTTGCGCGCACTTTGTTAAAAGTATTAGTAAAACCTTCCGACTGTTTTCCTGATACCATCGACCAATTAGTGCATCGCGAAGACTTTCCCAACACCTACAGTTTTGTGGTCATCGATTTTGAGGATAAATTTCATTTTGTGAACCGTCAACATGTTACGGAGTGGGAACAACCCGAAGAACAATTGTTCGAAGATGCCTTTCAAAACCTTTTGCAAGAGGAAGCTACTGTCAAAGAAGTGGAATTGACAGAAGACATTAAAATGTTTGGAGTCTTTAGTGGCAATTATGCAGCAAGTTTGGCAGTTCATTTAAATCAAAATTTCTATTATACCATTGGGCAATACGGAGCAGTAGTGGCTATTCCGAGCAAAAGTGCTTGTTTTATTTATCCTGTCAATGATGCAAGTGTAATGAACTATGTTGCTTTTATCATACAGTTGATTCAAGATTTTTACCAAAAAGACGAATATCCTATCACTGATGAATTTTATTGGTTTTATGAAGGTAAATATCAACGTTTTGTAACAGGTGTGACTGCCCAAAACGAACATTTTATTGCTCCCCCACCTCAATTATTCGAAATTATTATGCGTCTAATCAGTGGCAATAGTCTTGACAACGAAGATGATGATGACGACGACGATGATGAATAAACGTGCAAATCAAGTAACCTTTTGCAAAAAATCCGAGTATGTTCGAAAAAACATACTCGGATTTTTGTTAGACTATTTGGGTTATATATCATCACGCCCAATCATATAAATATCTTCTTCATCATATTCTTTGGGCGTTGTTGGTTTTCTTTTCTTTTTTGGTTTTTTTTTCTCCAAACCAGCTCCAATATCATCTCCACCAAAAGTCATTTGAATAAAATTGCGTAGTGCCAAATAGATATTGGTCAAAAGGTCGGCGGCGCGGCGGACTTGTTGTTGGCGTTGTTGGCGTTGTAAACCGGCTTCTGCAATAGCTTTTTGCAAATTTGGGTCATCGGTAGCGGTCATTGCATCGGCAATTTTATCCAACTCATCGTCACCCGATAGCCAATCGCTAACAAAATTGAGACCTAATTGCAAAGGATCGAAACGGCGTTGTACGTCCAAAAAACTTTTTTTGATTTCGTACTCTTGTTGCTTTATTTTAAGACGAATACGCTCTTTTTCTAATTGTATTTTTCTGGTCATGGCTTAAGATTTTTTGGGTGATGAAAAATCGTTATCTACCAAAGCATCGACGAATCGGTTGCGGATAGCCCTCCGAAGGGGAGACCATAATAATAGAAGAAATATTATTAGCAAAAAATACCCTCCAGTAAAAGCTGCAAAGCCGATGAGGTAGGACTCAAAATACCAACCGAGTGCAATAGCCCAAAAAATATTGCCATACAAAAATAAAAATATGAGCAATATGACCAGCATAATGGCTAGTATTAAATTAGCCACTGCGCTCGAAGCTTTATCGGCAGTGGTGAGCTTCATATAATCCAATTGTAGCTCAATGTATATTTTCACATCGGTGAGCAATTTTTCGTAGATAGAAACGTCTTGGTTTGCCACGCAACAAAGAGATGATTTTAATAGAATAAAAAATATGTTTTATTAAAGCAGTATATAGCAAATTGTTGTTGTTTGTATAAAAACACTTTTATCCGTTGCTGACCACAGTAACAAGGTCAACAACGGATAAAATGAGATGAATATGAATTAGTTATACAATTCGCTGGTGCGATGTCCATTCATGTTTTTAGCAGCATCTTCTGCCATGTCTTCCACGCTTTGTTTCCAATTGTTAACACGGTCGAAGCCTTTTTCTGTTTGTGCTTCAAATTCCAATTGCCAACGTTTGGCTTGGTTGCGAAGTTTTTTGCGGGTTTTGCGTCCGCTACTTGGTGCCAGCAATAATGCACCGATAGTACCCAATAAGGCACCAATAACTACTAATGTGATATAACGCACGATGGTATTCATATTGTATTAATTTATTTTGTAATAAAAAAGTTTTTTGTTGCTATTATTTAGACGCAAAATCTACCAAAAAGTTACGCTATTGTTCTACAAATTACTCAACAATTTGGCTTTGGCGGCGGCAAAAGGAGAGTTTTTGGTGAATGTTTGAATAATGTTATACCAATATTTCAATAAATTTTGCTAATTACTTGAATAAACATAGAAAGTTTTTCAAATTAGACAAACATTCGTGTTCAAAATCCCAAATGTCTTTTTGTAGTAGAGACGTTTCAAAATTGCATTTTCCATCTGCTTGTTTTTGCTCCTTTTTACTGCATTGGTCATATCTAATATACAATTGCACCCACAATTTATCAAAATCTTTCTTTTTCAATTCTTTCCTTTCCATTCGCAAACAATCTTGCCAACATGCTAATTTATCTGCATAAACAGAATCTCCTTTTTTAATTTGTTTCAATAGCGTCTCTAACTCGCCCTCATTATTTACGTTGGTAAAATAAGTTGCGATATCTATTGTTTGGCGCGAATCGATAGGTGCCGTTTTGAATTCTCCAGTTTTCGTAAAAAGTTGTGGAACACCAAAAACTTCTTTGATAGCATTATTCACAAAATCGATTCTATTGTTATCTGCTTTGTCTTGGTCTATAATGATACCTATGCGCTCTATATTTTCTTTTTTTGCTTTGTTTTTAATAGTATCCAAGACAGTAACAAGACGGTCATGACTCAAACCGTTCAAAAGTTCATAATTTTCATCACAAATATTGACATATTCTGTATTGGTAATTTCCAAATGTTTGATAACAGCCTGAACGAAAAATTTATCATTCTTACTTTCTACGATTAAACTATTTTTCATATTATTGTTCCCCCCTTACTGCCATTTTATTAGAAAGTTCAAAAGCTAAAGTTGACATATTATGTATATTATAGTCAATTTCGTTGGTTAATTCTCTATAATACAGTTCGATATATGCACATTCGTCAGGAAATTCGAAAGATGTTTTTACAAACGCTTCCATCATCTCTATACTGTGTGTAGTGGCGAAAATTTGAACATCAAAATGTTCTTTGGAGGCTAATTGAAAAAGGAAACGCCAAAAACTTTGATGATTTTTATAGTGGATTCCATTTTCTATTTCATCTATCAACAAAACAGTTTTCTTGCCATTGTTAATTAGCGATAATATCATGTTTAGTATTCTGTTGATAGCATCTCCATACAAAGAAATCGGCATAAATGAGCCATTTTTCTTTTTAACCTCAAGATGCACGCCTCCGATTACCGAAACTCGGATTGTTTCGATATTATTATCAATAATTTGAAGAGCTTCTAAAACTTGCTTTTCTTTGCCTTTTCTTTCAGCAATGCCATATTCTCTTGCCAAAATAGCAGATTTTCGCTTCATAGAAGCAGGAATATAGGTGGCAAATGTGAATGGTACATTTAATTCTTTGGCAGTGGTACCTTTTTTATGAGCCATAAGGGTCAATATAGGAATCTCTTTCGCATCGATCCTGTTTTTGTATTTGATATGTAAGACCGACTTTAGCACTCTTTCGTCTATAACAAAATCGTTAAATATAGTTTGAATGTCATTGGTTTCTTCTAAATCTTTTTCATCTAATTGCTCAAATTCATCTGTTTTTTCGTTACATTCCATAACTATCGCAATACTCTTTCCATCATCATATATTGTGTTTATTTCAATGCGTTTGTCAATAATCTGATTAAGAAAAAAACTGCTCCAAGCATATTCAGGAAGTTCCTTTATGTCTGAATCGTTGTCACGCAATTGTTTCAAAAGCGAAATACTTGCTGTTGTGGGAGAACAACTAAGAAGCAATGCTTCTAATAATATTGTTTTGCCAGAATTATTTAAACCTCCTATAAGGTTAATTCTTTTAAAACCTTCAATTGTGGTATTTCCATAGCATCGGAAATTATTGATACTTATTGACTTTATCATTGTTTAAAATAATATTTTTGACTATTTGACACACCTAAAAAACACGAAGGCTTGAATATATAGATTACGCATCATTTGTTTTTTTATTATTTTGTCGTGGTCCAAATAAAGATTGGAAAGATTTATTATCGCAAGTTTTATAGTTTACGGCTGTAAATATATTACTTATAAAAATACCTACAGCCGTAAACCCAACTTTGATTAAATTTTATTATTCCACACTTAAAACTTATAAATTACTCAACAATTTGGCTTTGGCGGCGGCAAATTCTTCGTCGGAGAGCAATCCTTTTTCTTTCAGTTCTCCCAAACGGCGAATTTGTTCATAGATATCTGTACCGCCATTGTTGTCTTCGTTAACAACTGTACTAGCACTTTTGTTTGGTTGCTGTTGTTTTTTGGCGATTTCTTTGCCTTTCTTCAACTCTTGCTCATACATTTTTTTAAAAGTTTCTACATCGAAATCTTCGTTAGACCCGCCACTTTCGTAGTGTGTCACAAACACTTGTCCAATGGCATAAGTTGTTGCACTCGATGTAATTGCCATGGTAGCGCTACCCAACAACTGCCCCACTACCGGAATACCTTTGAGGGCAGAAGCACCAGCGCGTGCCACCAAGCCGCCTGTAATGGCAGAAATATAGTTTTTGATTTGGTTTTCCGAAAAGTCCTTGCCATAAAGGTTAGACAATTGGCGCAACATCTCAATCTGAACCGCCGTAACAGCAATCAAATCGAGACCGGGAAGCGGCACCAAACCCGCACCACCCGCAAACAACATGTGGTTTTGCACAACTTTTTGTGCTTGTTCTTTCTTGCTCATACTTTTAAAATTAGAGAGTACAGAGTCGACAATATTTTTTAGCATTGCGAAGTCTTTTGTAGTAAAACAATATCAACCACCAAAAAGTTCCCAAAATGTATAAAAAAACAACAATTGTTGGCGTTTTGTGTCAGAAATGTTGTTTTGTCACTACATTTGATAATGTCAAACACTATTTTGCTTTTTTGGGAAAACACATTAAAAACAAACACTAATCATTTGTAACAACAATAGAACTATCTACAATATATTGCAATATGCCCAATAATTCTGGCACTTGATTCAGATAATATAATTGCAAATGCACATAGATAGTATGGTCGATTAAGCACAAAAATTGCCAATCTGTTCCTGTTGTTACGCAACCCCAAATAGTTGTTTGAGAGGTATTATTTTCTTCATTACAAATCCGAGCTGCATACATTTGGGCAGCACATTGTGGTATTCCCCGCTGAATATCATTGTCTTTTGCCTCTATAATGGCTAATATAGGGCTTTGTATCGACAAAATGTGGGCTTTGGCTGCAATGATAAAATCACATTCTCCTATCAAGCCTTTTGCAGGGTCAATATCTAAATTAATCCCTGATAAGAGCGAAAAGTTGTAATTATTTTTGTGCAATACTTCCAATAATATTGGCGTAACAATGAATTCACTTCGCGCTTTTTCGCTGACCAATGATATTTGCTCGCCCATACTCAAGCTTGTAGTCAACCACTCTGATAACGGAATCGATTCGATATTTGCGCCATCAAATATAGGTTTTCTCACCACGTTGAGTCCTAACTTTGTTTGTATATTGTTTAGGTTAAACTTGGAGTAAGACATGTTTATTCAATTTTTGGAGAATTGCTGAAAAACGCCACAAAATTAACCAAAATAATCTTTCATTTTATCAAAAATGCCCGATTTTTTTTCGGTTTTGCTCGGATTAGGTTGAAAATTGGGTGCATTGCGCAAACGTTCCAACAGTTCTGTTTCTTGTGAGGTGAGTTGTTTGGGTATCCAAACTTGCACTTCCACCAATTGGTCGCCCACAGTTCTGCCATTGAGTTGCGGCAAGCCCTTACCTTTTAGGCGAAACACTTTACCTGACTGTGTGCCTGCGGGAATTTTGATTTTGACTTTACCATTAATGGTTGGAATTTCGATGGCATTGTTGCCCAATGTGGCATCAATAAAACTGACATGCAACGTATAATGCACATCGTTTTCTTTGCGTTGGAGGTGTTCGTCGGGTATTTCTTCGATAGATACCAATAAATCACCCGCAGGTGCGCCGCGCTCACCCACATTGCCATAACCACTCATTGACAATTGAATACCTTCGTTCACACCCGCAGGAATGTCGATGGTCAAAGTTTCTTCGCCATAAACACGTCCTTCACCTTTGCAAGTATTGCAGGCATTGGTAATCATTTTGCCTGAACCTTGGCATTTAGGGCAGGTGGTGGTGCTACTCATTTGTCCCAAAAAGGTGTTGGTTACTTGACGAACAACACCATGACCGGCGCAGGTTTGGCAAGTGGTCACAGAATTGGCATCACGAGCGCCCGAACCTTGACAGGTATCACAAGTCACATGCTTTTTGACTTTTATTTTCTTTTGTGCGCCGTTGGCAATTTCGGCTAAGGTCATTTTGACTTTGATGCGCAAATTGCTACCTGTTCTACCACCATGGCGCGAGCTTGTTCGTTGCCCAAACATGTCGCCAAAATCGCCTCCACCAAAGTTACCAAAAATGTCGCCAAAGTTGCGCAAAATGTCTTCCATCGTCACGCCGCCGCTGCCACCAAAACCACCTGCTCCGCCGCGCACACCTTCGTGTCCCATGCGGTCATAGCGGGCGCGCTTTTGCTGGTCGCTCAAAACTTCATACGCTTCGGCGGCTTCTTTAAATTTCTCTTCGGCTTCTTTGTCTCCCGGATTGCGGTCGGGGTGATATTGCATCGCTACTTTGCGATATGCTTTTTTTATCTCTTCGGGAGTAGCGGTTTTGCTCACGCCCAAAATATCATAGAAGTCTCTTTTAGACATAATTTTAGTGTGGATTTAGGAAAAAAATTAATTGAAAAGTTGGTGCAACCAAGCAAGTCACTTGCCCACAATGACTTTGGCATGACGGATAATTTTTTCGTGCAGATAATACCCACATTCTACTTCGTCTATGACTTTGCCGCGCAAATTGTCGGACGGAGCAGGAAATTCGGTAACAGCCTCGTGCAAGTCGGGGTCAAAATCGTTGCCAATGCTCTCCATGGCTTTTAGCCCTTGTGCGTCTAAGATGTGTTTGAGTTTGTTATAAATCAACTCAAAACCTTTAACATTGGCATCGCCTGCCGATTTGAAAGCTCGTTCAAAATCGTCCAAAACAGGCAACAAATCTACAATGATTCCGCTGGCGGCGGTGCGCGAAAATTCGATACGTTCGCGGGCACTACGGCGCTTAAAATTGTCAAACTCTGCCATTAAGCGCAGATATTTGTCCTTCATCGCTGCCAAATCTGCTGCCAATTTGTCGGTTTCGGCAGAAGTTTCTGACGTAGTTGAAGTCGGTTCAGGGGCATCTGTAAGCGGTGTTTCTTCTGTCTGAGGGGTTTCTTCCACCATATGTAAAGCGTTTTCGCTATTTTCTGCGTTATTTTCAGGTATATTGGGATTCATTCGGCAATGTTTTTGCTAAAATGTTCCAAATATCTTGCCAATTTTAAAATCCTGACAAAGTGACAGCTATTGTTTGGTATGTTTGACAAGCAATGTTTGGAAAAATTGTTCGTATTCTTGTATAGTTCGTTGAATAGAAAATTGCTCAACAAGAGCTTTTTTGCCTTGCTCGATATAGTGTTTTCGCAGCATTTCGTCCGACAAAAAACGTTGGATTTGTTGTACTAACTGCGGGATATTGTTGTCATCAAACAACAAGCCATTTTTTTCATCTGCTCCAATCACATCAATAATTCCTTGCGAACGCGTGCCAATGACCGGAACACCCATACCCATTGCTTCTATCAATGCCATACCAAAACCATCCATTGTTGAAGGCAAAACTTTGAGCGTAGCAATGCTATAATATGCCAATAACTCTTCAAATGGCACAACGCCAGCATAACGCAAACGGTTGGCAACACCCAATTTTTGCGCCAAATCTGAATAACTATCTGCTGCAACACCTACCAACACTACTTTTATCGAATTGGCTAAAAAAGGCAACGCAGCTATCAATTGTTCTTGATTTTTGCGGCGCGCCACACACAATATCACCGTGTCGGCAGAAGATAATTGGAGGTGCTGGCGCAGTTGTTCCTGTTTTTCTTTGGGTATATCCACAGCAAATTTTTGGGGATCAATGCCGTTCATAATGACTTGCAAATGGTGTTCAGGAAAACCATTTCGCACCATCTCTTTTTTCAATTCGGAGCTAATGGCCACTATTTTTGCTGTATTGTGAACATAAAATTGCCGTTGCAAATATCCTCCCATGCTTTCAGGCTTTTGGCGGCGGGTGTGGACAATAGCTACAGGCAAACGATAGCGCCATTTGGCAAAAATGCTCAAATAGCGGTCTTTGCTCGACTGCGCGTTGATGATTTGAATGTGGTGCTGGATTACTATATCGCGAATTTTTTGCATCGCAAGGCTATCCCATTTGGAGCGAAAAGTCATGGGAATAAGTACAACAGCAGTATCGGTTAATAGGCGGTATAGCAAAGACTCGCGCCGACACGCCACACAAATATGGTGTCCGCGCTCGGATAGACCTTTGGCTAAATAGCTGATAGAATAGGTCGAGCCTGCTACGTCACCTTGATAGGTGATAATTAGAATGTTCATCAAGGAGTTAATATCGGAATAACAAAAAAACGGCTTGCTCCACAAAAATAGGGCAAGCCGTTGGTATTTTTCGAAAAAATAGCGTGTTTTTATTTGTTCAAGGCTACTTCTTCAAATTCTTCGGGATTAAGGTCTTCTTGCTGGATTGGATAAGGTGTTTGGTCAAGCACGGCTTGCATTTGACGGGCATATTCTTTGAAAGCGGTTGCTTCTTTGTGTGGCACTGTTTTGGTCATCATCGTAATATTTTTTTGACGATACGGGTCTACCTGTGTGCCATTTTTCCACAAACGATAGCAAAGGTGCGGTCCTGTTGCCAAACCTGTGCTGCCAACATAACCAATAACCTGCCCTTGTTTGACTCTCACACCGCGACGCACACCTTTTGCAAAGCGCGACATATGGAGATATTGGGTGGTGTAGGTGCCATCGTGTTTGATTTTCACAAAATTGCCATTACCACGTCCATATTCTGCATTAAGCACCACACCATCACCCACACTCATAATTGGTGTGCCATATGGAGCGGCATAGTCTGTGCCTAAATGCGCTTTATTGCGGTGCAAAACAGGGTGGAAACGATTCATGGAAAAGCGCGACGATATGCGGGTAAATTTCAAAGGTGCTTTCAAAAAGCCTTTGCGCACCGATTTGCCTTTTTCGTCGTAGTAATCTTTTTGGTCTTCGTCGTCAGCATAATAGCTAAAAGCATAAAAATCTTCGCCTTTGTGTTGCATATAGGCAGCTTTTAGTTCGGGTGTACCGATAGGTTTGCCTGCGATATATTTTTGTTCATAAACTGCCTTAAATTTATCGCCATCTTTGATTTTGAAAAAGTCGATAGACCATGCAAAGGCTTTTGCCAACGAAATAGACAAATTGGGATTGAGACCCGTGCGTGCCATAGTGCCTCCGAGCGAGCCATGAATTTCGGCTGCACCCACCAATAGGCGGCTTTCTACCTCCTTTTGGCAGCTATAGGCATTAACGCCATTCTGGAGGTCGACAACAATATAGTCGGTGGGTGTTTGTTCATAGATAAAACATTGTGCTTTTTGGTTTTCGTCGCATAGCACAATATAGGGTTTTTCGCTTTTGAAGTTTTTGGCAAATATCTTTTTGGTGTTATTGGCTACTGTGCTGATTTCGGCGGCAGAAAGGTTGCAGCCGTTCAGAATATCGCTCAAAAATTCGTTTTTGCCCACTACACCTTCATGAACCGTATACTGCTTGGCAGGGTCTATGTCATAGATATTGGAAATATGTTGCATATTGCTCCAATAGGTTGCAGCGGCTTCAAAAGCGTCTATGGGTGCTTCTTCTGCTTCGTCGCTGTTGAGTTGGAGCGCCAGACTGTCGGTCGAAAGCATATTGGTATCGTTTTCGACAAAGTTAGCTGGTGGGTCGGGTAGGGATAAGGCATTTGGGTTGGCAGGAGCAAAAGCACCAAGAAACGCCATGCCGCCTACGGACAATGCTATTAAACTATAAAAAATGGTCTTGTCCAAGAGATATTAAATTTTTGTGTGTGTGGAATTTCGGCATATTAGCCTGTGCTTATAGCGTGTCGTGCTTGCGTAATTGGTTGAGGGTGGCGCGCAAGTCTTTGGGTAGGTCTGCACTTAGGTGGATGGGTGCCGCTGTTTCGGGATGAGTCAGTATAAGCGTGTGGGCATGAAGCGGTACTCTTTGCAATAAAGGGAGTTCGTTTTCAGCATTTTTTTGAAGATGGTATTTCGGTTTGATGCTCGACAAAAGGAATTTTTGTTGTTTGCCATAAATGGCATCAACCATTAGCGGAAAACCCAAGGCTTTGAAATGTACCCTAATTTGGTGCATTCGTCCTGTGAGGATTTGGGCTTCGGCGTAGGTATAGTGCCGAAATCGCTCAATGACTTTGTAGTGGGTCACGGACGGTTTGCCGTGTTGTCGGTCGATGCGCATCGTGCCTGCTCGCAAAGGATTTTCGCCAATAGGCAGGTCGATAGTGCCTTCGGGGGTGAGTAGACTACCTTGCAACAAACAATGGTAGATTTTGGTGACGCTATGCTGGTTAAACTGCAAAGAAAGGTGTCGGTGAGCCGCTTCTGTTTTGGCAAAACACAAAATACCGCTGGTTTCTTTGTCTAAACGATGCACCGTAAAAATTTGCCCATATAATTTTTGCAAAAAAGTCTGTGCATTAGGCAAATTGGGATTGTAGCGGTCGGGTATGGAGAGAATGCCGGCGGGTTTGTTGAGACAGACAACGCTGTCGTCCTCAAATACAATATCGTTGGTTTGGAGCATATTTTAAAAAATGATAATTCTTGTTGAGTGAGATTCTTTTTTAATGCCAAGTAATGTTGCCGCAATACTATTGTTTTACTTTACATGTCGGAATGAAATACTATTGTTCTGCACAAATATCATCATTTGTTCGAGTGGCGAAGCGCGTTAGGGATTGTAAGGGCAGCCTGTTAAGGCTGGTGCTTGCACCGTAGCATAGCGAAGCCCTGTAAAGCCCGACCCGCAGGGAACGCCCAAAAGAATCAGAGATAATAATATATCCGACAGAATAGCGCAAATAGATCACTATTGTTTAAAACGTATCACAAAATACTTCCCCTAATGCAATTGCGACACTTGGTATTTCAGTTGGTCGATGGTGGTGGGGCGCAGCGACAAGGTTTCCACAGGTTTTTCGCCTGTTGTTATTTCCACAATATCCACAAAAGTTTGTTTTTGTTGGTATCCCAATGCCACCATATAGGCACGTTGTCCGCGTGGCACTTTTTGGAACACAAAATTGCCATCAGCGGTTTTTTCGCTTGCAATCACCACATCGCGGTTTTTCATAATCAAAAACATCGAAGTTACCATGTCGTTTGTATTGTTGATTTGTGCAACAATGGTGCGTTTGCCCGCATGATAAGGTTCGTATCGATTAATACTAAACCAGCCTGTTTGGTTGAGTGAAAAAGTGTTACCTGTGCGTGGTAGGCGTTTGCCTGTGGGAAATTCGCGCGGAGTCGGGTCGCTATATTCCGCATAATTGGCATCGTCGGAAATAGTGGAGGCAGGCGTATAGGCTTCGGCGGGTTCTGTTGAGTTGGCAGGGTCAAAACCTAACCAATGAAAATGCTGCGCTTCGCCAAGCCAGCGTTGCACATATTGCCACAGTTGCGCAACTTGCTCGCTCACTTGTCCCAATTGAATGGTGGTGGGCGGAGTCAGCGAAGCAGATTCATCGCCATTATAATAGTTGTCAGTATCGGTGGTGGGTGTTGTGTTTTTCATGCCTGCCGACGCAATCCAGCGCAATTTGCCATTTGCTTCGTGGTTGCCATAAAAAAGCCAACGGTTAGTTTCTTTGAGGGCGGTAGGGATTTCTACGGTGCAGTTTTTGGTGATTTTCAGCACTTGGTTATCGGCGGTCAGGGCATTGAGATAGACTGTTCCGTCGGAGGTCAAAATGCCATAATCGGTCAGCGTTGGCAAATTAGCTAACAGCAAGCTGGAGGCATCATACAATTCTTTGAGTTGTAATTGTATGGCACCTGTGGCAACTTGGTTGTTGGGCAATAAAAAACAGCCTACTGGCAACGTTATTTTGGTGCCATTTTTCCCCTTTAGCAAGATAGTTTTGTTGGCATCAGCCGTAAAGTATTGGGTAGGAGCGATGGTTTTTTCAAAGACAGGCGCTAACTGTTGGAAGCGTTTTTCGTCTTCGGGAGCAACAATATTGTCTTCTGTATGTAGGAATTGGGCAACAAAAGCCGAATCCGTGCTTATGTTCATCAAATCGTTGCACCACTCGTCTTTGGTGGTAGTATATTTATCGGGAGTATTAACGGGGGCAGGGGTAGCAGCAGTGGCAAGGAGTTGGCGAAAGTCATTGACAGACCATTGTTGTTTGCGTAGCCAAAAATTGGCAACAACAATTAAAATAATGGTTAGAGATAGTAGAGCTTTCCTCATACTAAAAAATTAATGGTGGGATTGTTTGATAGAAAATCTAAGCGCAATAGAGGCTTAGATACGGTTTTTACCGCTGCAAAGGTACAGCATTTTTTATCATCTTTACATTTTTTGACAAAGAAATGACAAATTTGCTATAAAAAAAGTTAAAAAATTACTCAAAATTGCATATATATCGACTACAAAACCCCAAGCAGCCAAATTTATCATGTTGACTGCTTGGAGTGTGTATGGAATTATGCTAATGGAATAGTATATTTTTCGTTGGTTTTGAGCAAAGCATTTTTGACCCATGCTCCATTTTCTTCTGCCCATTGTCGAACAGCCAAGCGCTCCTTATTGCAAGGTCCATTGCCTCTGATAACGGCAAAAAATTCGTCCCAATTGGGATCCGAAAATTCCCATATACCTGTATTTGGATTTTTGCGCAAATTGGGGTCGGGCAAAGTAATGCCTACCTCTTGGATTTTTGGAATATATTGGTCTAAGAATTGGTTGCGCATATCATCATTGCTCGCCATTTTGACTTTCCAGCGCATCAATTTTTCGGTATGTTGCGAAATTGTATCAGGCGGACCAAAGAAGTGAATCAGTGGTCTATACCAGCGATTCATGGCATCTTGCAACATGGCGCGTTGTTGGGACGTGCCTGTGGCAAGGTACACAAACGCTTCGTGTCCTTGTTTGAGATGGAAAGATTCTTCTACACAAATGCGCTTCAAAGCACGCACATATGGACCATACGAACCTTTGGCGTTGGCAAGTTGGTTGACGATGGCGGCTCCGTCAATCAGGAAACCAATAACGGCAATATCTGCCCACGTTTTGGCGGGATAGTTAAACACGTTGGAGTATTTGGCTTTACCCGACAAAAGGTCGTTTATCATTTCTTCGCGCGATTTGCCGAGTGTTTCGGCGGCGGCATAGAGCAACTGACCATGACCAATTTCGTCTTGCACTTTCGCAATAAGCGCCATTTTGCGTTTGAGGTTGGGTGCGCGCGTTATCCATGTGCCTTCGGGCAAAGCACCAATGATTTCGGAGTGTGCGTGTTGTTCTATCATGCGCAACAACTGCCGACGGTATTCGACAGGCATCCAGTCGTGTGGTTCAATTTTTTCACCTCTATCGATTCGGGCTTCAAAAGCTGCTAACAATTCGGGGTCGTCTTGCACACGCGTTGCTTGCGATTTGTTTTTTTCGTCATCAAAAATATAGCCTCCTCCGTACATAATGCTATTGGTTGTTTTGGGGGGTGAATTTGGCGGCTAAGTTAAGTACACTTTTTGGATTTTCCAAATAATGTGCGTTTTTTGTTGTGAAATGGGTGGTTGAGGTGGTTTGAATAGTATCATCAGTAATTTTTTGTGTTTTTATCCTGAACTAAGGCGCTATCCTATTCTATCAAATATTCCAAAATAATTTTTTTCAGTTTGCGCAAAATAAAAACAATTTGGCAGACATCTTCCAATTCGGAGGCATTAAACGAATTACTTATGACGTATTTTTTGCCTTCCAAAACAGAAAAATACCAATAACGTCCCTGCACATAACAGCCGTATATCGGCTTGTTGTTATTGTTTTTTGCCTGTCCTATAAGCATTCCACCGAGCATTTGCCCTATTGGGTCGCCTGAATATTTTTTTTCGCGTTTATATTCGTGCAAAAAAAAGTAGGGTGTTTCTATCAATTCACCTATGCCCTTGGATAGCATCATATCTGCTTTACAATTTAGATAAATACCTCCAACAGTAGCAGAAATTTCACGATCATAGTAACCTTTGATAGGGTCGTTAAAGTCCGCCAAAAACATGAGTATACTAATAAAATTCATTTTCAACTCTTCCTCGTTCCAAGAGTCTCCATTGTCAATAATTTTAATCAATATCCTATCCAAAATTGTCATGGCTTCTGGTTCTAAGGTGAGTTCTTGTTCTATTGTTATCCACTCTTGAAGTATAGGTTTGGGTGGACGAAGGCGTTCCAAGCCAAAAGTTTTGATGAGTATTGGCTCTAAAAGGTCTAAAGATTTTTGTTTTTTTGCCATAACTACAGATTTTTCATGCAAAGATAAGACAAATAATCGTTTTTTTTGTAATTGATGTCAATAAAAGACTCAAACAAACATTCTTTGGGTATTAATGCCTAAAAAATGGCTATCTCAAAAGTGTTGATAGTATCTTATTGTAAACAAAATGAATATACAATAAAAACTTTTCACAACTTTTGAGACAGCCAAAAAGTGGATAAACACCCAACAAACGAAAATCTTATTCTACGATTTTCACGGTCATTTTTACGTCTTTTGCAGGACGGTCGCCGGGTTTAGTTTCGGTGGCGGCAATTTTGTCCAACACGTCCAAACCTTCTACGACTTCGCCAAAAACGGTGTATTGAGCATCTAAGAAAGGCGTTCCGCCGATGGTTTTATAGGCAGTTTTTTGGGCATCGCTAAACACAAAACCGCGTGCTTCCATTTGTTTCAGTTCTTCATCGGTATAGGTTTTGCCTTGCACAACATAGAACTGACTACCCGACGAACGACGTTGTGGGTTCATTTGGTCGCCTGTGCGAGCAGCCGACAAAGCTCCTTTTTTGTGGAACAAATTAGGGTTGATTTCAGCAGGCAAAGTATAGCCAGGGCCGCCCATACCCAAACTTTGTTCGGGAGTAGCATTTTTAGAATCGGGGTCACCGCCTTGTATCATAAACCCTTTGATGACACGATGGAAAAGGGTGTTGTCATAATAGGCTTCTTTTGCCAATTTCAAAAAATTGTCGCGGTGATAGGGCGTTTCATTGTATAGTTTTACTTTGATGTCGCCCAAACTAGTACTAATAATAACCATTGGTTCTTTGGTTGGTTTATCGGCAGTATAGGCTGTTGAAAAAAGACTTACTGCCACGAAAAATAAAAATAATGAAATTTTTTGCATACTTTGGGTAAAGAAAATTGAAAAAAATGGAATTATGGGTGCAAAGTTACGGTATATTGCCTTACTTTTGCAGAAAAAACATGAAAAAAATACATTTTATTGCTATTGGTGGCAGCATTATGCACCAATTAGCGATTTGTTTGCAGCAAGCGGGCTGGGAAGTGACCGGCTCCGACGACGAAATTTTCGAACCTGCCCGCAGCAATTTGGCGCAACAAGGACTCTTGCCTGCTACCCTTGGCTGGTTTCCCAACAAAATTGATGCCCAACTTGATGCAGTTATTGTGGGTATGCACGCCAAAGCAGATAATCCTGAATTGCTGGCAGCCCAACAGCAAGGCATTCCGATTCATGGTTATCCACAATATATCTATGAACATGCCCGCTATAAAAGACGCATTATGGTGGGTGGAAGTCACGGCAAAACCACCACAACTGCCATGATTATGCACGTTTTGCGCCAATTGGGGCGCGATTTCGACTATTTGGTGGGTGCGCGGCTCGCCGATTTCGATTCGTCGGTGCGCCTCACCAACGATGCCCCGCTGATGGTCATCGAGGGAGACGAATACTTGGCATCGCCGCTTACGCCTTTTCCCAAATTTCATTTCTATCAACCACACATTGCCATTTTGACCGGCATTGCTTGGGATCATGTCAATGTTTTTCCTACTTTTGAGGAATATGTAGAGCAGTTCAGGATTTTTATCCGTACACTACCACCACAAGCTATTTTGGTCTATTATCAACACGATAAACACTTGGTACGCTTGCTGCAAGACGAACTTTGGGCGGAACAATTGCAGTTAATTCCCTATGGTACGCCCGATTATGAATCCACCGAAACGGGCAGTAATATCTGCTACGAAGGCGAGTCTTTTGATTTGTTGATTTTTGGCAAACACAACCTCCAAAACATGGCGGCTGCCCAAGTGGTATGCGAAAAAATTGGCATTAATCCCCACGATTTCCTAAAAGCCATGACCACTTTTGCGGGTGCTGCTCGCCGATTGGAGAAAGTAGCACAAAACAAGCATAGTGTTTGTTTCAAAGATTTTGCACACGCACCTTCCAAAGTGAAAGCCACCACCGAAGCCTTGAAAACGCAATATCCCCATCGCCGCCTTATTGCCTGCTTTGAGTTGCACACCTATAGTAGCCTCAATAAAGATTTTTTGCACCAATACCAACACGCCTTAGCTGCTGCTGATGTGGCAATAGTATTTTTTGAGGAACACACTTTTGCTATCAAAAAATTGCCTTTACTGACAATAGCCGATGTGCAAAAAGGTTTTCAACGCGCCGATTTGTTGGTGTTTAACAATACCAAAGATTTGCAAACTTTTCTCGACCAACAAGATTATCACAACACCAATTTATTGCTTATGAGTTCGGGTAATTTTGGAGGTTTAGATATGATAGACTTGCAAAAACATTGGCAATAATGTGGCTATTCTTCTTTTCCTTTCAAGGTAAATCGCATACCAACATACAGCATTCGCCCCATGATGGGTCCCCAAAGATTGGTAGCATCAAAGTTGTTGCCAAAGGGATTGTCTGCGGCAACAATTAAATTTTGTTGGGTAAAATTGTTGAGATTTTCGCTGCCAATATACCATTCCCATTTGGGCAAAGCAAAGGTGACTTGCCCCAAAACCTGCACATAATTGGGCGAAAGAATCTGGTTGCCGCTGATGGTGGTGCCGTCCAACTGTTCGTTAACCAAAAATTTGCTACCATAATACTGCAAGGTAGCATCAAATCGCCAGCGCTCGTTGGGAGTCATATAGTTGGTATTAAACAAAGCTTTGTGTCGCGTATTGAAAGGAATATTGAGCAATCTGTCGCCAAAAGTACTGCGAACATCATCAAATTTATAAGCAAGTTTTATACCCCAATTTTTTAGGACTTCATATTGCCATTCAACCTGAAAAGCATTGGCAAAAGAACGTCCTTTGAGATTATAGAACTGTATGAGGTTGTTGGTACTATACATATCCACCACCACCTGATTCTGAAAATCGGTGCGATAAATATCTATGCTAAGGCCACCGTCGCGCTCGCGAAGGTGGAATTTTTGATACCAACTGATGCCATAGTTCCAAGCCACTTCGGGTTGTAAGGGTTCGAGGATTTGGAGTTGTCGAGCAGAGGCAAAAATACCTGTATTTTCGGCAAAGATATTGGCAACATGCAAACCGCGCCCCGCCGACATACGCCAAGTGGTATTGGGCGAAGATTGATAGCGAAGGTGCAGGCGTGGTGTGACAAAAAAGCCATAAAGGTTGTGCAGGTCGGCACGCAAACCACCTACCGCTGTCACTTTTTCCTTATATTTATAAGTATATTCCGCAAAAACGCCCGGAACACTCTCTAAGCGTTGGTATAGTGAGTCTTGGTATACTTCGTGATAACGATCATATTGATAGCTAATACCTGTTCGCAATTCGTGGTCGAGGCTGTTCCACAAAATAGTTTGGTAGATGCTGGAATAATAAAGCGATTTTTGGTTGCCACTATAATTTTTCAGCCCGAAAAACATATCCTGTTCATGATATGTTGCCGATACCATATTGCCCAAAGAACGATATTCTTGCGGAAAGAAAATACCCAATTTTGCAAAACCTTCCAAACGGCGCGTATCAATGCCAATGCCATAACCGTTGGCAGTTGTGCGCGGTTCGTCGGGATTATAGGTCAGTTGTCCGCCTGTGCGTTTTTCGACAAGCCCCTGCACACCAAATTGCGACTCAAACTTTTCGCCCTGATAATGCCAACGGTTTTTGGCAGTATAGGTTTGCACGCGCGGCGCATCGCGAAAACCATCATTATTATCATCAAGAGAGCGGTTAAAATTGGTTACTTGTCCAAATGTCGTTGTTGACCAGTGGTGGTTGATTTTGTTTGTCCAATTGATATTGCCCTCCATTCTGCCCCAATGATTGGCATAGAGATTCAGGTGCAGTTTTTCTTGTGGACAACGAAATGGTTTTTTGTATTCCACATTTATTTGTCCTGTAATGGATTCATAACCATTCAAAACCGACCCGCTACCTTTACCCACCTGAATAGACTCTATCCACGAACCCGGAATATAGGTCAAGCCAAAAGTACCACCCAAGCCGCGCAGATTCGGTATGTTTTCGGTGGTCAATTGTGCATACACGCCATCAAGACCTAACATGCGAATTTCTTTTGCTCCGCTCACAGCATCGCTATAAGACACTTCGACGGAGGCAGATGTTTCGAAACTTTCGGATAGGTTGCAACAAGCGGCTTTGCGCAATTCGGCAGTAGTAATCATTTCGGTTTTAATGGGTTGCAGTGTTGACACATAACTCCCCCTGTCGCGCACTGTAATGACCACTTCTTTCAGGTTCACACCATTGCGCAACAATATTTCCATGCCGTCACCAACTTGGTCGTAGGCGATAGAATCGTTTTGGTAGCCCACAAAACTCACCACTAAGGTAGCAGGTTTGGGCGGAAAAGTTAGCGTAAAATGTCCATTTTCGTCTGTGACGGTGCCGATATTGGTATTTGCCCAATGCAAATTAGCTCCCACAATACTCTCTTTTTCGTTGTTGGCGGTTTGTTCGACTACTGTTCCGCTAAAAGAAGTATTATCCTGCGCCCACAAAGACATGACAACGAATAAATAGGCAACACTGCCCCATATTTTGTTTAATAATGACATAATTTGCATTTTGAAGGTGCAAAGTAACGGCTTTTTGGGCGAATGCTGGTGTTAAAATTTGGATAAGAATGTTAAAAATTTCAATACTTGCAACAGTGTGGCATTGAAACATGCTTTTGTATACTAAATAACCTTATAAATCTACCCAAAATGACTCTAAATATCAACTTATTTGGTCAGAACCGCCTTAGCGTTCCCATCACACAAGGGATAAAATACGCAGGTTCGAAGCTAAAAATCCTTCCATATATATTGGATATGTTGTCGCAACTACCCATAAAAAGTATATTGGACGGCTTTAGCGGTTCTACGCGCGTATCACAAGCCTTTGCCAAATTGGGGTACGACACCACTGCGAACGACATTTCAGTGTGGTCAGAAACACTCGCCAAAGCTTACCTCCTCAATCAGCGAAACCCCAACCACTACCTACCCATCATTGAGCATCTCAACGGGTTAAAGGGTGAATATGGTTGGTTTTCGGAAAACTATGGCGGCACATCCGATAGTCCGCAAAAAAAACCTTTTCAGCTAAAAAACACCATGAAACTCGATGCCATTCGGCACGAAATAGACCAAATGAACTTGGACGAAACCGAAAAAGCCGTTGCACTCACCAGCTTGATCTTGGCTTTAGATGCTGTTGACAGCACCTTGGGGCATTATGTGGCTTATTTGGCTGATTGGTCACCACGTTCCTACAACGATTTGCAGCTACAACTTCCGCTTTTGTTTTGTAGTCATGGCAAAAACACCGTAAGCCGAAGCGACATTTTTGACCTTGTTGCACAACGTTCGTTTGATATAGCTTATTTTGACCCACCATATGGCTCCAATAACGAAAAAATGCCGCCCAGCCGTGTGCGCTACAATGCTTATTACCACATCTGGAAAACCGTTATACTCAACGACCAACCACTTCTTTTTGGCAAAGCTAACAGACGAACAGACAGCCGCGACGACATAGCTGGTTCTGTTTTTGAGGAATTTAGAAAAGACGAAAAAGGGCATTTTATTGCATTACAAGCCATTCAAAAACTCATACATCAAACCAATGCAAACTATATTCTATTGTCCTACAGTTCTGGTGGGCGGGCTACCAAAACTGCCTTATTTGATATTATACATTCCGAAGGCAAGTTGGTAAAAGCGGTGGAAATAGATTATAAAAAAAATGTTATGGGACAAATGCGCTGGACAAACGAATGGATTAATAGTGATGGCAAGTATTCGGAATACCTTTTTCTGATGCAAAAAACGTAGCACACTGCTAATTTATTGTTTGGCAAACACAAAAAAATACACTTCCTCGCAAAAAAGAAGTGTATTAAATAACGTTTTGCATTATTTCTCAACCTTATTGATATTAATGACTGAATACGTGTCTTACTTGCGAAGGTCCTTCGATATTAAATTCGGTTAAGGCTTTTTTCACGCCTTCGCTCATCGCAAAACCCACGCCAATAGCATCGCCAGCAGCACACCAAGTTGTCATGGTGAGGTCGCAACCATTGTCACGCAAACCACTAACAACTACTTCGGGAGCTGGGTTTTGTAATACTTTGGGGTTGTGGTATGCCATTGTCAGCATAGCTTGGCGGGCTTTTTCCAAATCAGTGATATTGGCAATAGAAGCTCCAGTAGCCACACGCAAAGTACCATTGGCAGTCACGTTGGTAATAACTCCATTGAGCAAAGGTCCATTGGGAAGGATAATTTTGCGGTTATCGTGGGTACGTAAAATAGTGGTGAATATTTGGATTTCGTCCACAAAACCCTCTTGTCCTTGTGCCATAATATAATCGCCCAATTTGAAAGGTTTGAAGATGATAATCAACACACCACCTGCAAAATTACTCAAGCTACCTTGTAGCGCCAAACCAACAGCCAAACCCGCAGCGCCCAATACTGCAACAAAAGATGTCGTTTCGATACCTACATAACCTGCTACTGAAATCACCAACATGACTTTCATTAACGCATCTATGATAGATACCAAAAATGGACGTAAAGTTGAATCGATATCACGTTTGGCAAGAAAACGATTCAATGAATTTGTAATAGCGCCGATAATCCACCAACCGACGATAAGCATGACCACAGCTCCAATAATTCGCAAGCCATAGGACTGTAGTAGAGCGATGATAGAATCAATGTTAAAATTTTCCATACGTAAGTATTATTTGGGGTAAATAAAAGTAGTTTTAGGACAACTTTACTACCAAAAAGTCACTCACTTTATACACTTTAGTGTACTATAAAAAAAATAATAGTCCGATTTGTAAGTACAATCGCATTTTATTTGCTACCTTTGCGGCAAAATTCGGACAGACCATAATAAAAAAGTGACCCAAATACTATGAGACTAATTACCTTGCGCGATGCTTTGCGCGAAGCCATGACCGAAGAAATGCGTCGCGACCCACGTGTTTTTTTGATGGGCGAAGAAGTGGCAGAATACAATGGTGCCTACAAAGTGAGCAAAGGCATGTTGGCAGAATTTGGTAGCCAACGTGTTATTGATACCCCTATCACCGAACTTGGTTTTGCGGGCATAGGCGTTGGCGCTGCTATGAACGGACTTAGACCCATTATCGAGTTTATGACTTGGAACTTTTCCATATTGGCATGGGACCAAATCATCAACTCAGCAGCAAAAGTGCGTTCCATGTCGGGCGGACAATTTGGCTGTCCCATTGTTTTTCGTGGTCCTTCGGGTGTGGCAGGGCAGTTGGGCGCACAACACTCCCAATCCTTTGAAAGTTGGTTAGCCAACACACCCGGCATAAAAGTTATTTCTACTGCAACTCCCTATGATGCCAAAGGTTTGTTGAAATCTGCCATTCGTGATGAAAACCCCATCATGTTCATGGAATCGGAAGTGGAATATGGAGTCGAAGGCGATGTTCCCGAAGAAGAATACCTCATTCCAATTGGCAAAGCCGACGTGAAACGACAAGGCACCGATGTAACCCTTGTGACATTTAACAAAATGGTGAAAGTGGCACTGTCTGCCGCCAAAACCTTAGCAGAAGAAGGCATCGAAGCCGAAGTTATCGACTTGCGCACCATTCGTCCGATGGACTATGATACGTTGATAGAATCGGTCAAGAAGACTAACCGCATGGTCGTTGTCGAAGAGTCGTGGCCCTTTGCGTCTGTTGCCACCGAAATTACCTACCAAATCCAACGCCGAGCCTTTGATTATATGGACGCACCTGTTATCCGTGTTATGGGTGCCGATACCTCTGTATCGTATGCTCCCAATTTGGTGAGTGCCTTTTTGCCCAATCCAACACGCATTATCAAAGCTGTTAAAGAAGTTATGTACCTAAAAAAATAGATGTATGGTCGTTCTCTTCTAATCCAAAATCCATAATTTACGACTTGGAAACTTGGACAACACCATATTTATTTCGCCCCTTTAGTTGGTGGTCTGTTAATGATTTTTACCATTAGCAGACTGCTTTTTTTTGTACTAAACACCTCAAAACAACGACAGCAACAATGTTGTTAAATCATTTATGCCCAAAAGCTCTACAAACACATTTCCTTTGTTTTCATTATCTCGAAAAACCTGATTAAAATCATGTTTTGTCCTAAGCAATATCATTGGAAACTTTTTCTAAAGGCGGGAACTTTGCACCAAGAAAAAACCAAATATAGTTCCAATGTGTCAACGTCACCAGAATGCCACCCAATTGGTGCAGCAATTTTCCGATACGCTTTATCCTGCTGTTCAGCAATTATTGCAACAAACAGTAGTGGAGCATGGCGGCATAGCAGCCGTAGATGCAGAGCAACGGCTATTGTCTTTGCTCATTATCACCAAAGAAAAAGTTGATCAACTGATTAAATACGATACGCAATTGGTCATGCCCGCTTTGGAGCAATTGGAACATCGCGCCAAAGACCAAAGCCCACAAATCAATATAGGAGAGGTCAATATGTTGTTTAGGAGTATGATACAAAAATTGACCTTGTTGACACAACAAGCCATCTCCCTACAACCACAAATCATAGAACACACACCTTTTACCCGCTCTATTTTTGATTTTTTCTTCTATATGGAACATTCTTTTTTGGTGGCATATCGCGAAAGAAATGATTTTTTTGCAGAATGGCAACAAAAATGCAAATGCCTGAAAGTATTACAACCCATACAAGTAGAAATCAAATCATAGACTAAACACTCCTCAAATTTAGCCTGACAGCCAAGCCACCAAACTAAAACCATCATGCCACCACGCATATCTACCACCACTATTTGCTATCATTGCGGCAGTACTTGCCACGAGCAAGACATCACCTACCAAAACAAACACTTCTGTTGTAATGGTTGTAAAACAGTGTTTGAAATACTCAACAAAAATCAACTATGCACCTACTACGACCTCAACGAAACGCCTGGTTATAGCCCTCCTCAAGACACACAAACAGAAAGATTTGCCTTTTTAGATTTGCCCGACATACAAACACAACTGCTACAGTTCAATGACGGAAAAATCGCGCAAATTACTTTTTACTTACCACAAATACATTGTAGCAGTTGCTTGTGGCTTTTAGAAAAACTGCCTCAACTCAACCATGGCGTACAACATGCAAGAGTCAATTTTGAGAGAAAAGAACTCTTTGTCACTTTTGACCCCAGCAAAATTTCTTTGCGACAGTTGGTATCTAATTTGGCTCAAATAGGCTATGAACCCCATCTACAACTGCAAGACACCGCCGAACAAAGTCAAAAAATAGCAGCAAAAACCCGAAAAAAAGTTTTATTGAAAATTGGTGTTGCCGGTTTTTGTTTTGGGAATATTATGATGATGAGCCTGCCCGAATACGTTGCCAATGGCACAGAAGTTGAACCATTGATACAGTTTTTTCTAAAAAATCTTATTGTATTGCTCTCGCTTCCGGTCTTGTTTTATTGTGCCAGCGATTTTTTTGTATCGGCATGGAAAAGTTTAAAATATCGCTACCTGAACATCGATGCTCCGATTGCCTTAGCTTTGCTTATCACCTTTGGACGCAGCCTTTACGAAATCTACACCCACACAGGCACAGGTTATTTAGATAGTTTGGCAGGCATTGTGTTTTTTATGCTTATTGGTAGATGGCTACAAAACCAAACAGAACAACGCCTCCGATTTGACCGCAACTACCAGTCTTTTTTCCCAATTGCTGTTAGTGTCAAAACACCTCAAGGCATTGTTCCCAAACCCATCGAACAAATAAGCCCTAACGACATACTCCAAATCCATCACCAAGAAATTATTCCCGTCGATGCTGTGCTTTCGAAAGGCAATGCAGCCATAGATTACAGTTTTGTGAGTGGCGAAAGCCTTCCCGTTTCGCTCCAAATTGGCGAGTTTATTTATGCTGGTGGCAAGCAAACCAATGGTTTAATCGAGGTGGTAGCTTTGAAAAGTGTGGCACAAAGTTATTTGACCAATATCTGGAACAAAGACAATGACAATGCTACACACACCCCTACTTCTAATTTCTTAGACCTTATTGCTAAGTACTTTACCTATTTGATATTGGCGATTGGCGCTGCCGCAGCCATTTATTGGACAACACAAGGACAAAGCCAATTGGCGTGGAACGCCCTAACCACTGTTTTAATTGTTGCTTGTCCATGTACGTTGCTCCTCGCAGCCACTTATACCAACGGCAACATCATCAGTCTTTTGACACGCCAGCAGTTTTATCTCAAAAATGCCCAAGTCATCGACCAACTGTCTCGGGTGGTTTGCATAGTGTTTGACAAAACAGGGACGCTTACCCAAAGCCAAAACAACCAAATCTCCTATGAAGGGCAAACTTTGGCAAGCGAACAAAAAACGCTCATAGCAGCTATCCTACAACACAGTTCGCACCCTATCAGCCGTGCCATTGTCAACTATTTAGCACCCGCCAGTCCCGCCGATTTGCAACATTTCAGAGAAACACAAGGAAAAGGCATAGAAGCATGGGTAGAGGAACAATACTATAAAATGGGTAGCGAGTCTTTTGTGAAAAACGAAACCATTGCTCCCAATAGCCTCAAGCCCACAACAGTCGGCAGCGAATTATGGATAAGCATCGACCAGCAGATTATCGGCAAATTTAGTGTTGCTAATACCTATCGAAATGGCATTTTTGACCTTATTCATCGCCTCAAACGCCAATTTAAGGTCAGTATTTTATCGGGTGACAAACCCACCGAAAAAGCAACTTTGCAGCGACACATCGGTAAGGATAGCGAAATGTTGTTTGAGCAACAACCCGACCAAAAATGGCAATATATACAACAATTAGAAACCCAACAGCACCAAACTACCATGATGATAGGCGACGGACTGAACGATGCCGCTGCCTTGAAGACGGCTACTGTTGGTGTGGCAATTGCTGATAATAACAACACATTTACACCTGCCTCCGATGCTATTCTGGCTGCTAATCAGTTGCACCGCTTAGACCAATTTATTGCATTTGCTCAAACCAGCAGACCTATTATCTATCTTAGTTTTGCTTTTTCTTTTGTCTACAACTTCATTGGGTTGAGCTATGCTGTTACTGGTACGCTTTCCCCTTTCATTGCGGCGATATTGATGCCTTGTAGTGCCATTTCGGTAGTATTACTAACCTATAGTTTAACACACTTTGCAGCTCGAAAATATGGTATTAACACGCCAACAACAACAACCAAAGTATAAAGATGTGGAGTGTGTCCCCAAAAAAAACAAACAATTCTACCACGACACAACCATCACTTGTGCATAATTCAAGCGACTTTAAAAAATAAAATATTGCGATATGAGTGTCATCGTCATTCTACTAAGTGTTAGTCTTTGTATTGCGGGTGGTTTTTTGCTCGCCTTTTGGTGGAGCGTGGATAGCGGACAATATGACGACAGCGAAACGCCAGCACAACGTGCTATTTTTGACGACAACCAGCACTAACAGTACTAAAAACAAAATAATTAACAAGAATATGGATAAATTTTATTACGACAACAGGATTGCCCGAATGTTTGCCTTTGCCTGCATTACTTGGGGGGTAGTTGGTATGTTGTTGGGCGTAATAGCCGCTTTTCAGTTAGCTTTTCCTGCGCTCAATTTTTCCGAGTATTTCCCGCATTTAGCCTTTGGCAGATTGAGACCCGTACACACCAATGCTGTTATCTTTGCTTTTGTGGGCAATGGTATTTTTACAGCCGTGTATTATGCTATTCCACGTCTGCTCAAAACCCCTATGTGGAGCAAAGCATTAGGACGTATTCACTTCTGGGGTTGGCAAACCATTATTGTCTTGGCAGCCGTAACTCTACTATCAGGATTTACCACAGGTAAAGAATATGCCGAATTGGAATGGCCCATTGACATTTTGATTACCCTTATTTGGGTCATATTTGGTATCAATATGTTTGGCACTATCCTAACTCGACGCGAACGACACTTATATGTGGCGATTTGGTTTTTCATTGCCTCTTGGGTAACAGTTGCCATGCTACACATCGTCAATTCGTTGGAAATTCCCGTTACTTTGTTCAAAAGTTACTCAATGTATGCGGGTGTCCAAGATGCTTTGGTACAATGGTGGTATGGACACAATGCGGTAGCATTTTTCTTAACCACTCCCTATTTGGGATTGATGTACTACTTCCTGCCCAAAGCCGCCGAACGACCTGTTTATTCCTACAGACTAAGTATTGTCCACTTTTGGAGTTTGATATTTCTATATATCTGGGCAGGTCCTCACCATCTATTATATACCGCCTTACCTGAATGGGCGCAATCGTTGGGAACAGTATTTTCCATCATGCTCATTCTGCCCAGTTGGGGTGGTATGCTAAACGGTTTATTCACATTAAGAGGAGCATGGGACAAGGTACGTGCCGATCCTGTTTTAAAATTCTTTGTAGTAGCCGTTACCTGCTATGGTATGAGTACTTTTGAAGGACCGATGTTGTCACTCAAAAACGTCAATGCTATTTCTCACTATAGCGACTGGACGATAGCACACGTTCATATTGGCGCTTTGGGTTGGAATGGTTTCTTGACCTTTGGTATGATGTATTGGCTCATTCCCAAATTGTTTAAAACACAATTATATTCGCGTCCTTTGGCTGCCACACACTTCTGGATTGGCACATTAGGTATTATTCTGTATGCTATTCCGATGTATTGGAGCGCCTTCAGAACCTATTTCATGCTGTCGTCTTTCACTCCCGAAGGTCAGTTGCAATACCAATTCATGGATGTTGTTCAAACCGTTATTCCTTTCTATATCTTAAGAGCCATTGGCGGTACTATTTATCTATGTGGTGTGTTTGTGATGATATATAACCTTGTCAAAACAGCACAATCGGGTGAATTTGTTGCCGAAGAAGAAGCCCAAGCAGCACCTCTTGCCAAAAATTATGTTGCTCCCGCAGGTAGTATTTGGCACAGTTTTATTGAAAGAAAACCTATTTTGTTGTTGGTACTAAGTCTTATTGTTGTGGGTTTGGGTGGCATTATTGAATTGATACCTACCTTCCTTATCAAACAAAACGTGCCTACTATTGCAAGTGTAAAACCATATACTCCACTTGAACTGCAAGGACGCGATATCTATGTGCGTGAAGGTTGCTACAACTGTCACTCTCAAATGATTCGTCCGTTCCGCTACGAAGTAACACGCTATGGCGAATACTCCAAAGCAGGTGAATTTGTATATGACCATCCATTCCAATGGGGCAGTAAGAGAACAGGACCCGACCTCGCTCGTATCGGAGGCAAATATGGTGATAGTTGGCACTTTAACCACATGTTAGACCCGACTTCTATGGCTCCTGGCTCCATCATGCCATCTTATCCGTCTTTGTTTGAAAATAGCATCGACAAAGTAACAACACGTTCCAAAATCCATGCCATGCGACAATTGGGCGTGCCTTATCCTGACGGTTACGAAGCCATTGCCGACCAAGACCTCGATAAACAAGCCAAATCTATTACAGATAAGTTAAAAACAGAAAACAAAATCGAAATCGCCAGCGATAAAGAAATTATTGCCTTGATTGCTTATCTACAAAGATTAGGAAAAGACATCAAAGCCGAAGCGCCTAAATTGTCTAATCAATAATAATCCAAAGTATATAGCTCTGTTCTTTTCCTCTTTATCATGCTCCCACAATGGATAAGGAGGAAAAGACTGAGTAATTTCTTCATAACTTTTATCATAGTTAAAATAACATGAAATTCTCTACCTATCTTGAGCAAATCATGGGGGTAAGTATTTATCCTATCATATCTTTGCTTCTGTTTGTGGTGTTTTTTGTTCTCACTACCCTTTGGGTTTATTCCATTGACAAAAAAACATTGGAAGAGATAGAAAAACTACCTATGGAAGACTAACAAACAGTAGCCACTTTGGTGTGGCTTATTTTCCGCTAAACTCTTTATGATATAGCCATAAACAATGAATAATAAACTCCTTTTCTATAGCAGCGCTGCTATCTTTGCTATGATAGCCGCTTTCCCACTTTTCGCACAATCCGCCGCTGCCGATGCCGCCGTTGCCGCTCCAAGTGTAGCTACCGACAATACTGGCACCTATCTACTCCTTACTTTTGTAGCCATAGTATTGCTTATTGTTATCTACATCTTAGGCAACGTATTGGTGCAAGCTGCCACCATACAATCCCGACCCGACAACAATAGCTCAAAATTAGACTACTTTAGAGTCTTATTACCTTTTGTGTTATTGTTTGCACTACCCATGAGCGGTTATGCCCAAGATGCCGCCGCCGCCGCACCTACTCCTTCTTTCTGGGCTACTCCCTCAAAAATGGATTGGATACTCGGGGCATTTGGCATTACTATTCTCATTGAAAGCCTTGCTGTGTTCTACCTTGCTTCCAGAGCAATGCGGTTCATAAAACCCACAGCTAATACGACTGTTGCACAAAAAAGTGCTTTGGCAAAATGGTGGAATAAAATCAATAACTTTGTTCCTATTGAACAAGAAGTTAATATCGACTCGGGACACAACTATGACGGCATACGCGAACTCAATAACATCACACCGCCTTGGTTTACGTTTAGCTTTGCCATGTCTATCATTTTTGCAGTTACATACTTGTGGCGCTACCACGTGGCACAATCTGCTCCTTTGCAGATACAAGAATACAACATTGCCGTCGAACAAGCCCGCATAGCACAAGCCGAATACCTCAAAAAACAGTCCAACAATGTGGACGAAAACAACGTGAAAATGCTCGGAGCTAATGACATAGCCGCAGGAGAAAAGTTGTTTGTAGCCAGTTGCGCTGCTTGTCACGGAGCCAAAGGTAATAGTCAGCCCGGCGGCGTTGGACCCAACTTGACCGACAATCATTGGATACATGGTGGTTCAATACAAAATGTTTTCAAAACCGTTAAATACGGCTACCCCGACAAAGGTATGAAATCATGGAAAGACGATTTTACGCCCAACCAAATCGCCCAATTAACCAGCTATATCGAAAGCATCAAAGGTACTAACGTTGCAGGAGGTAAAGAACCTCAAGGCGAACTCGAAGCAGCGACAGACAGTTCCGCCGCCGACTCCACAGCAACAACTGCTAAAACAGACACGACTTCCCAAAAATAATATTCAGTTGGTAAATTTTTAGTTGATAGGACAATGTAATGCTAACCTCATCCTTGGCATTTGCCTAACCTTTTCCTGACTCTAAGGTAGTTAAGTTTTTTTTAATAAAATAATGCTACCCAAATCCCGCTCCAAACAAACAATAGGAGCGGGATAGGGAAAAGGAAAATACACCTTCCCATTTAGCTAACCTCTCTAATCGTATTTTTTATTAGGCAATATCCAAATAACATTCACCCTAATTTTTTTTTACAATGATAACCATCAAAATTATCCCAACTACCACACTTGGTGACATCAAAAAGGTATTTCATGAGGCTTTTCCTCAACTAAAAATGGAATTTTTTAGTACCACACACCCCAAAGGTGGGCTAACACACCAAAGCCACCTGTTGCACAACGACGACGACACCTTAGAACAATACCTCAAGACCCATACCAAAGAAACAAGTATCACTTGGCATCTGAAAGACACTGTTTGGGAAGTAGAGCAAAAGTTAGAGCAACTATTTAATATCCATGCACAAGTATTTCGCAAAATGGGTCCTTCATGGATAGCTACCTCCAAAACAGACCAATGGACGCTCGAACAACAAACAAAGCACAGCATCGAAGCAGAAACTCCCATCGACAATAAACCCGAAATCATAGATTATACCGAGCGCGACTAATTTCCGACGCTCAAGAAATAACTTTAATAAACATGAAAGAATCCGATTTAGTACAAGCCAAAACCTATAGAGACCGAGTAAGTACTGTTACCGAAAAAGGCAACCGTAATTGGGTATATGCACAAAAACCCGAAGGCTCGTTCTACAGCATTAGGGAAAAACTCGCTTGGCTATATTTAGCGGTATTTTTTATCTTACCTTTCATCAAAGTCAACGACATGCCTTTTTTTATGGTGAATGTTGTGGAAGGTAAGTTCATTTTGTTCAGCAAAATATTCTGGCCCCAAGACTTTTTTATTTTTGCAATAGGCATGATAACATTTATCATCTTCATTGCCCTGTTTACGGTTGCGTATGGACGTTTGTTCTGTGGCTGGGCTTGCCCACAAACTATCTTCATGGAATTTGTGTTCCGACGAATTGAATGGTTAATTGAAGGCTCGCCCACACAACAGAAAAAACTTAACGAAAGCGAATGGACAACAGAAAAAATCATTAAAAAAGTCAGCAAACACCTCCTATTTTTTACCTTTTCGTTCCTCATTGCCAACACTTTCCTCTCCTACATCTTGGGAGTCGACCGCGTTTGGGCAATCATCAACGAACCGATTAGCCAACACATAGGGCTTTTATTGGGTATGCTGTTCTTTACAGTAATGTTCTATGGCGTTTTTGCTTTTGTACGCGACTTAGTTTGCACAACCATCTGTCCATATGGAAGGTTACAAAGCGTTATGTTGGATAAAGATACTATGCAAATCTCTTATGACTACCAACGCGGCGAACCACGCGGCAAAATGACCAAAAACCAAGAACGCGCCTTTGGAGACTGTATCGATTGCAAAAAATGTGTCCATGTTTGCCCAACAAACATAGACATCAGAAACGGCATACAAATGGAATGTGTTGGTTGTACTGCATGTGTTGATGCCTGCAACAATGTTATGCAAAAACTTAATCTGCCGCCAGGATTAATCCGTTATGCGTCTGAAAACGAAATACATACAGGGCAAAAAACTGGTTTCAACACCCGTACAAAAGCCTATACCGTTTTGTTAAGTCTATTGTTCTTATTCATGTTGGGATTGTTGATTACCCGCAAACCCGTCGACACCTATATCGCACGCGTCAAAGGACAATTGTTTCAAGAAACAGAAGATAACAAAATCAGCAACCTTTTTGAAGCAAAAATCATCAACAAAACCAATAAGGATATTCCAGTAGATTTGAAACTCGAAGGCATTGACGGAACAGTCCGATTGGTGGGCAACCAACACGTCGTACTTAAAAAAGAAGCGGTTAACGATTTAACTTTTTTCGTAGATATTCCCAAAGCCAATGTTATAAGCAGAAGCAACAATATTGCCATTGGAGTATATAAAGAAGGCGAAAAAATCCAAACAGTCAAAACCAAATTCTTGGGTCCTTTCAAAAATTAGCCTCAACATTTTCCAAAAAAAGCCCATTAAAAAAACCAAATCAAACATGTCAGGAATAAACTGGGGACATGGCATAACATTGGTCATTATTTTGTTTTTAGTAGGCATGATAGGTATGGTATATCTTGCCTCGCAACAGACTAACGAAATGATAGACAAAAATTATTATGCCCAAGAACTCAAATACCAAAACATCATCAACGCAACAGCTAACCTCCAAAAACAAACCAACAACCATAGTATTTTAAATACCGCTGCTAACGGCATAACACTCCAATTACCTCCCAATACCTATCAGGCTATCCAAAAAGGTAGTATTGAGTTATTAAAGCCCAACGACAGCAGTAAAGACCTTTTATTTTCCCTACAACCCGACAGCATGGGACAGCAAGTTATTGCCAGCAAAGACCTTAATAAGGGTTACTATTTGGCACGCGTTTATTGGGAAAGCGAAGGAACACCCTACTACCACGAACAAAAAATCTCCATCGAACAATGAACGAACTTCTCCTTGCTATAATGACAGGCGGTAGTATCGGAATACTGGGTAGTTTCCATTGTATAGGTATGTGTGGTCCCATTGCTCTTGCTCTGCCCACCCACCAACTGTCTCCCGCCAACCGCCTCGCAGCTATTTTTTTGTATAACATAGGGCGAGCCACAGGCTATTCGCTTATGGGTTTGGTCATTGGAGGTCTCGGCAAAACCATATCGCAAGTATTTGGTTGGCAACAAGGATTGTCCATGATAGCAGGCATTATCATTCTATTGTTTTTGCTCCTGCGCACTTTCCCACACCTCCTACCCAAGTCCAATTGGCTGCCCAATTTTAGTATATTACACCAAAAACTTAGTCATTACCTCCACACCGTCCAAAAACCAACTACCTATTTCACCGTCGGGCTACTCAATGCCTATTTGCCCTGTGGTTTGGTCTATGTAGCCCTTGCGGCTGCCTTAGCCTTTGCACACCCCATCAACAGTGCCTTAGCCATGTTTGCCTTTGGTTTAGGCACCATGCCCCTTATGGTGAGCCTTATGGTATTTAGCAAGTACATTGCCCTACACTGGCGACAAAGAATCAACCGTTTAGTACCTATTTTTGTACTTTTTTTAGGAATTTCTTTGTTTGTGAGAGGAATGGGACTAAATATTCCGTACCTTAGCCCCGCCATTGAACAACAAGGTGAAAAATGCGCTGTCAGTTGCTGCCACAAACCCAAATAACCATATTATCTTTATAGTATTATGAACGATGCACATCTCCATTTAGCTATCAATCATTTCCCAATCATTGTTCCCATTATTGCTTTGCTTATCTTGCTAAGTAGCTGGCTATTTCGCTCCGAAACCCTTAGCCGAACCGCTTATGCTTTGTTTGTTTTGGGTGCTGTCACCGCTTTTCTAACAAGCTGGACAGGCGAACGTGCCGAAGAAATAGTCGAAAACTTACCCAATCTCAATGAATCGATGATGCACGAACACGAAGAAGCGGGCGAAAAACTTGCTTTTATGAACTATCTGTTGGGTATATTGTCATTAATAACACTTTGGGCAAGTCTCCAGCAAAAAACATGGCGAAACTATCTAAAAATAGCAATAACACTATTAGCATTCGTGGGTATTTTCCTTGGAAAACAAGCAGGAACATCAGGAGGCGAAATACGCCACACCGAAATACGCGCCAATGCCAACCTAACAACACCCGAAGGCACACATAATACACCCGAAAATCCCAAAGAAGAGGAAGAAGAAAACGAACATTAATGCCAACTCCTTCGTATAACCCACTTTCAAAGTCAAATTTGCTAATCACGATATAGTCCTTTCTTTTTTCCACCCATTTACCAACTTTATTTGTATGAAAAAAATTGTAGTAGCCACCGATTTTTCTCCCGCAGCAGAAAATGCCATGCGCTACGCCTTGCACTTAGCTCCTAAAATAGGCGCAGGCATTACGGTCATTCACTTTGTACATCCCACCCAGTTAGTAGACAACAACGTTTGGGCCATGTATTTTACCGAAGACCTATTAGAAGCCAAAAACGAAGCCCTTAACCATTGGGTAGCTCGTTTTTCAGCTCCTGATGTCACTATCAATGCTCTCTGCCAAGTAGATTACCTCACCGAAGGCATTATGAATTATGTAGCGGAGCAAAGTATAGACCTGCTCATTATTGGCAGCACAGGTTCAACAGGCATTAGTGGAATACTCGGCTCCAACGCCGCCAGCATCATCAGCAACACCCAAATACCTGCTATTATTGTACCTATAGATGCTCGTCCCGCAGATGTTGTTACCTTTACATTAGCTACCGATTTTTCGCCATTGACCGATGCCAACAAACAACAACTTACACAACTTTGTACGGCACTAACTATCCCAACCGTTGCCGTCCTCCATGTTTATAAAGAAGGTGCCAGCATACCCAAAGCCGAAGCCGAAACACAATTAAAAGCCGATTTGGCACCGCTCGACCTACAGTTTCATTATATTAAACACGACGACGTGAACGATGCTATCCACGAATTTTTGGTACAACAACCCAGCAACCTATTGTGTAGTATCACCCACCAACATTCGTTCCTACAAAGTTTGTTCAGAAAAAACAAAGTCAAAGCATTAGTCAATGAAGCTACCATTCCTATCTTGGTATTACACGGATAAAAAGACAGGCAAACAAAAAAACTGAACATTTAGGAACAATATCCGTTCAAATCTTGTTTATTTCCTATTGTACGTATAAATTAACTGCCTAAATAATTTTCCGCAAATCGTTCTATCGCTGTTCTATAATCAAAAATAGAAAAGAGGAAAGTCCGGACAACACAGAGTAGCACACCACCTAACTGGTGGGGACAGGCAACTGTTACAGCAAGTACCACAGAAAATAACCGCCCGCTTCTGTTAATTAGAAGTGTGGTAAGGGTGAAAACGTGCGATAAGTGCGCACGTATTGTTTAGGCAACTAAATAATAGGGTAAACCTTGTGCGTTGAAAGACCAAATACATCGGCACGTATTGCTACATGGCAATTACAAAGGGCTGCTCGTCCAATGTCGAGGGGTAGGTCGTTGGAACAATGGAGTGATCCATTGTCTAGATAAATGATAGAAGCTAATCGCCTCAAAACGCTTAGTACAGAATCCGGCTTATAGATTTGCGGAATGGAGGGCAGTGGTAGCCTCTAAACACACAAAAACCTTGTCATGCGGCTGTATGACAAGGTTTTTGTGTTATGCAACAATAAAACTTGTTACTGCTTGAGCTTTGTTGTACCTGTAAAGGTTGAAAATCATGCAACATAAAATGCAAAAAAAAGGCGATATTTTTTTGCGCCAAAAGGAACAAAAATCAACAAAAACAGCTAACTTAGCTCCGATTTTCGATTTATTATAAAACACTTCTACCTATGAAAGATTTTTTGAACTTTCGCAGCATCTTTGTTGCCATAACCCTCACGTTGTCAGTGTGTCTCAACAGCAGCAGCACCATTGCTAAGACAACGACCACAACCGCCGTCGCCACAACGACCACAACCACCGTCACCACCACCAACACTCCCAACAACGGTGCTAAAAAACAACAACCCCACAGTTTTAAACACAAAATGAAAACGAAAGTACCTCTAAGAGGAGTTAACTCAGAATATGCTTACAACAAATTCTTGAAACGCAAAAACCCCTACTTAGACTTTAGTTTTTATGTGGGTATTGCATCAGGATTTAAAAGTAGCATGGACACCAGCGGCGTATGGGAAACATTGCCGAATGGCGACCGTGTGTGGCGAATGCAATTGCATTCTAATAGTGACTGGCTAAAAGGCATTGGTGTGCAAACCACCGAATTAATACTGCCCGAAGGTTGCACTTTGTTTTTTTATAGCCCCGACAAGAAACAGTTAGTTGGTCCCGTATTGCCCGCCGACCCATTAGGCACCCGCCAAAGAATGGTCAATACCATTGCAGGCAAAGACATTTGTATTGAATACTACGAACCCAAAGCACAAAAAGGAAAAGGTTTGTTTAATATAGATTTTTTATTATACCGCCTCAATGATTTTCCCTACAGTAGCACCCACCGTCTCAAAAAAACAGTGCCTATTGCAAGTCCTTATTCTAAATGGCGAAATGAACACATTAGTGAAACTATTGAGAAAATGCCATTAAAACAACTTGGTAGCGTTGCAGAACAACCTACTAACTATACGCTCGACAATTCAGGCGTATGGGAGACTTTGCCCAATGGGGACAGAGTTTGGCGCTTGGGTATACGATGTGAATTGGGATATGCCATAAGTTTATGGACAAAAATTGTAATTCCCAAAGGTGGCTATTTTGCTTATTATTCTCCCGATGGCTATTATGTTAGTTCACTCTATACCGCACCCGGTAATAGCTATAACGATGACCTGCATACAAGCGATATGCCCGGAAAAGAATTGATTGTAGAATACTACGAGCCTAAAAACGCCAAAGGCAAAGGCAGTGTACAAATATTAAGAGTAAAGTTAAACATTACAAAATGGCATACCGCTGCTCTGGAACGGGGCGATAGAGAAGAGCAAGATTTAGGCGAACCTACATGCTCGCCCAATGTGGTGTGTGATTGTGATGAATTTATAGACACTGTTACTACTACTCCCACTTTTTGCGGCACTTCACTACTTGACCTGCCTGAAATGCTCAAACCTTCAGTGGTGAGAATACGCCGTTATTTTCCTTGTGCGGCATCTACTCCCGATTCGCTCTGCTTACAGGAGCCTGGTGGCACAGGAGTCGAAGTGTATGAACCAGGCGGTCTTCCTCCATTCTGCACGGGCACCCTACTAAACAATGCAGATTGCAAACCTTATGTTCTTACTGCTTCGCATTGCCTAAGACGGGGGCTAAATCCTGAACTATTAATTCCTTATAATAGCGAACAAAGCCAAGAGGTATATTTCCGTTTTGATTTCAATTTTGATAGCGAATCTTGTAATATAGCCTTATCTCCCGCAGAAAATATCAATCAAACAATTGAAACTGGTGCCAAACTTCATGCTATTTCTGTACGCCTCAATACAACGGGGATAGACGCTTCAGAAAATGCTACGGGTATTGGTGACTTTATGTTGTTAGAACTAAACCAAAGTATTCCACCCGAATATAACGCCACGTTTGCAGGCTGGAATGCCGAGCAAACCTTGCCCGACAAAGGCGTGAGCGTGAGTCACCCCAGCGGTTATGACAAACGTTTTGCGCTGCAAGATGATTCTATTAGCCAAATTACTATTACCCCCGAAGTCTATAATGGAGTGCGCCCATTCAGAAACAACAATCCCAACTATATTGCTAATATCTCAACCACAGATAGCAACAACAACAATCATGGCAGCTACTTTGGATTAACATTTGACCGTGGGTCAGTTTTGGGTGGTTCATCGGGTAGTGGTTATTTTAATCCCGCGGGGCAACTCATAGGGACATTGAGTGGCGGGCCAGGCGAATGTAGAATAAATGCCACCATGCCACAATTTTCTCATCCTAATGGCAATAATAATATGCTAACGCACTATGGTCGCTTTTGGTACTATTATGACCACGTCCCCACCGAAGGTACAAATTGGAATACCCAAACAGCCAAACAAATAGAAGACCCCACCAGCGCAGGAGGAGCCACCATCACCGACTACGAAAAAAGACATAGCCTAAAAACACATTTAGGCAGTACCACTAACAGCATGGGAGCAGTGGAAGTACAAAACTGCGAAATCTACCTAA
Organism: Chitinophagales bacterium; assembly: GCA_016787295.1. Taxonomy (GTDB): domain Bacteria; phylum Bacteroidota; class Bacteroidia; order Chitinophagales; family UBA2359; genus JAEUUX01. Next base: position 1,052 of record JAEUUX010000234.1, on the reverse strand, counting down.
AAGACAACCCTTGGGACAACTCCAACAACGAACCCAACCAAACTGCCCTTATTGACAACAGTTGGTACGACATTTGGGAAAGCCCCGATTTGTGGAACACCACCGTCGCTTTCAATACCGATATTGACACCGAAAACTATGAAGCATTATTAGGGTCAGAGAACAAAGAACCCGACTTTATTGACAGTACCAGCAACGAACTATTAGACAACTATATCCGCTACAACATCAACACCCCCTCCAGCAACGGATGCACCACACAGCCCGCCAGCCTGCACCTCTACTGGACAATTGCCAGCACAGGCGAAATGTGGCCCGACCATTGGATTAACCACTATGTAGATAACGACTGTCTCGTGGGGCAGGAAATCACTATCCAAAGCAACGGCGACCCATATCCCGTTGTCATCGACCCTCTGGCTGAGAACAGCACTTGGGAAGGTTATGTCCACTGGTCTCCACCCAACTTCACCGACCCAACAGTTGACGATTATTATCCCTTCACCAGCGTTATTGATAACTGCCCCAGCATTAATGCAGATGCAGACAATAACGACAAAGTAGAAATCTGTCTCCTCGCCCGCTTGCAGTCCTTAGACAACCCCATCTTCGGCATAGAAACAGCAAACACCACCCAAAATGTTCTCAACAGCAACAACATCGTCACCCGCAACACCTTCCTTGCCGACCCCGGCATTGTGGGCATGGCACCAGACGGCGGTCCGTCGGGCAACATTATTTCATATGGACACCCCAGCATCATCTTGATTGCCAACAACAACGATTATGTCAAAAACTTGGATATTACCTTAGACAAAATATCTGAGGGCAGCACCGAAGCCCTCGAACAATTGATGTACATAGACCTTATTCCGGGCGACGAATTGTGGCAGAAATGGGAAAGCACCGGCTTCAAAGGCGAAGGCATACAAATCATTGCCGAAAAAGTGATTAGAGTGACCAATTTGGAGACCGCCAAACTATTAGATATTCCTTTTGATGCCAAAGAATTTGAACCACTAAAAATAAAAGTGACCATCATTAGCTACACA
>JAEUUX010000230.1 GCA_016787295.1 Chitinophagales bacterium | reverse complement strand
CTGACATTACGCAGGCAAAAAATTAGGAAAAGCGATATTTTTTGTTAAGCAAAATTCCTTTAGTTGCCTAATTTGCTCTTTTGCCGTTTTAAGTGCGTGTATTAAGACCTGCCTTTTGAGTTGATAATGGTTCTTCTTGGTGGCTAACTTTAAGCATTCCAGTTTAGCAAGTGCCAACATAGAAGCAAAAATATGATTAACTTGTGCGTTTTGTGTTTTAGCTGGCATCAACTCTAATGCTGTATTTTGCTTTAGAGAACGATGTACATCTTCGCTCGACCACCGTAATTGGTAGTTAGCACTGATTTGTTCAGCAGTTTGGTCGGTATCGGTTTCGATTAGATATTGTACGCCAAGGGAACCGTCAAGGTTGTGATAAACCTTTTTTAGGAGCAAAACATCAAAGGCAACGTCTTTTAGTCTCACTTTGTAGGTCTTATTGGGCTCAATATCTAAGGTAGATACTTGTAGCCATTGCTGTTCTTTTTTAGGCTTTGACACATCAAAACACACAGTCCGGTTGTCTTTTATAGCACAAATGACGTGTTTTTTCAAGTCTTTAACTATAAAAGTAATATTTTCGGCACTAGAAAACCAAGTATCAAAAGTAACTCGGCTAAATTGAACATGGTTCTGAAAAACTAAATCATGTAAGCGATTACGAACTAGTTCATTTTTAGAAATACTGGCACAAGGACTCGTTTTTTTAACAAACTTGCCATTTTTTTTCACCACTTTGGTTTGAGTACTGTCTTTTCGGACTACTTCAAAGGCAACAGGAAACTTAACAGACTGGTCGAAATTGGTATTAACATATGTAAAAGTAACGATATTTATCCCCTTGACACTCTGACCCTTAGTGTGGTCAAAATGCCATGAGATAAATTCGTTTTCGCTACTGTATGGTTTTTCTTCTATGGTATCGTCAATAGATATTATGCCTTCGGCTTTTTCTATCTGGCGAACAGTAGGTTTTATCGAGCGCCAGTATGCCTTTTGATCTAATATATCTTGGGCTAACATACGGGTAATACGGTCATGACTATGTTCCTTATTCAATACCTCGGATAACAAACCAGCAGATACGATATTAGGAGAGGTCATCAGAAAATCGGTGTATAAGTCCATTACGGCGGCATATTTCATTTTTAAACTGTTTTTCTTACTATTTTGGCACAAAGATAAGCAACTGTTTTTTATTTATAACATCCAAATTTTTTCACTGCGTAATGTCAGTAAACAAGGATAATTTTTCTAAATAAGCGCGAAAAAAGCCTACACAAAAACAGATTTGGATATTATTTCCAAAAACAATTTTTGTGCAGACATGTTATTTATCGACTATACAGCAATCGATAGTTAAGATTTTTCCATTGGCTAAGTTCATCGGCGAGGGCATGGCTTTTGATGCGTCCTGCTCTAATGGTGATGGTTTGGTAAGTGTCAAAATACTGCTGTTCCAAAATGTCTACTTGTTCTTTTTTTAGTAGACGCATAAGGTCGTTGATTTGGGCATAGTCGGTTTGTATTTCGCCATAGTCCAAGACCTGTTTCTGAACAATAGGTGCTTGTTCCAATACCATTTTGGTAGCGGTTTTGTAAGCATGAATAAGCCCCGAAACACCCAATTTTATCCCGCCAAAATAGCGCACCACAACAACCATCACGTTGGTCAGTTGTTTGGAGTCTATCTGCCCCAAGATAGGTTTTCCCGCTGTGCCAGAAGGCTCACCATCGTCGTTGGCTCGATAGTTCATCATTTTGTCTAAACCCAAACGGTAGGCATAGCAATGATGTGTGGCTTTGGGGTGTTGGTCTTTGATGGAGTTTAGGAACTGTTTCACATCAGCATCACTTTCTACGGCTTGGGCAAAAGCAATAAAGCGGCTCCCTTTGTCCTTAAACTCGACCGTAGCAGATTGGCTAATGGTTTGGTATAGGTCAGAAAACATAGATTTGCTAAAAGGTTATGGAACTGTGGCAACAATTAAGGAGTTTTTGTCATTTCCACAGGTAAACACTTGTTCGTGGGTTGTGTGATGATGTTATTGCCCGTAAAAGTACCTTGCATATGTTGTGGCGAAGGGGCGTTAGTACTGATGTTGATGGCGGTTAGGTCGGTATTAAAAGACAAACCCGGATTTAAGCTTGCATTGACCACCGAAAAACAAACTGTACCCATTGTTATCCAATCTTGTGCAACGATAGGACACTCGAAGCCCGGCAAATAAAAATTGAGATTGGTCGTGAGGTTGGCAAGACCACTGCCAATTTCGCTAAAAGAAAAACCCTGACTTTGGAACGACTGGTACTGAAACCCACCTGGCCCGATGCAAGGCGCTGCCGTAGGGTGAAAATTGATGGGCTGATAAGTAGGCGACTGTATCGCTGCTGTCGAATAATTGAAAACAATAGTATGTGTGCCAAGAGCAAACTGCCCAGCACCAGTAGCGGCTTTGATTTGAATATCTATGCAGTACTGTTGTGTATTACAATTATAAGAACCATTGGCAAATTGCAAATCGTAAGTCGATGGATTGGTAACCTGCGCCCAAATAGAAACTGCGGGTAACAATAAGAAAAACACAATTTTAGGTATAGAAAGCCACATATCTTTTTGATTTTTGGCATAAAATAATGCAAGTCTACAGCAATAATTATTCCAAGTATTGCCTGCAAAATGTTAGACTACCATGCCTTCGTGATAAGAAAACAAAAAACCCGCCTCAAAACCCACCCTAAAATCATCAGAAGCCTCACAATAGTGTTCGTCCAATAAATTTTGCCACACCGATTCGTTGGCTGTTGCAGGATTTTGGAGATGTTCTGTAGCTGTCGGATAACCCAATTGATAACCCGCTTCATAGCCTTCGTGCCATGCCGTGCTGTGTGGTATTACTGGTTGTGGTGGTGTTAAGTTCTCTATGCCACAACTGTTTTGTGTTTGTGTATCATTATCCATAGTAATATGTTGCGCCAAAACACCTGAAAAATCAGCGCCTGACAAGTTGACACCAGAAAAATTAATGCCAAACATTTGGGCATTACAAAAACAAGCCCCCGACAAATTAGCTCCAGCAAAATTACAACTTTCGAGAGTCATGCCCGAAAAATCAATGCCTGCCATTTGCGCTCCTTCAAAATTGGTGTTCAAACGACACGTAGGCGAAAAACGCACTTCTTGGAAATTAGCATTCGCAAAATTGGCTTCTATCAAATTGCAATTGATAAACTCCACTTGTTCGAGCATTGCTCCCGAAAAATCGGCTGCTCGCAAAATACAATTCTCCAAAACCACATTTTGCCAGCGGCTATTAGTAACATTTGCCCACAAAAAATTACAACCATTGAAATAACAAGCCGAAATAATATGGTCTTGTAGGTTGATACTTTGAAAGGCTTGTTGCTCAAACAACCGAATTCCCAATTCATATTGGTTCAAAAAGTCTTTAGTGGACATAGTTGGTTATTATTTGGGCGCAAAGATACAGTAATTTTGGCAAATAATATGCTTTGCCATAGCTCAAAAGCGCCATGTTTAGCCAAAACAATAGAGAGTTATTGTCATGTAATTGTAATCAAAAATAGCAGTTTGTCTAAAAAATAGCATTTGCCGTTCCTATAAAGTTCATTTTTAGGCAAAAATCTATCATCAAGTTTTGTCACTATTGTAACTTTCTTTTATTTTGTCCGTACAGCATAGTTTATTGCTTTTTTATCTATTCAAGATTTTTTTTACAAAAAAGTATTTTTTTAATGTATAAAGTGCTGGTTATTAGGCTAAAATAGCATAAAAAAAAGTTTTTTTCTGAAAAAAACTATGCAAAAAACAAAATTTTCGCAAAAAAATGATTAACACCCAAAAAGTGATTTTTCCTTGAATAAAAATGTGTCTGCTATTAGCAAGTCTTTTACGGAGTGAAAAAAAAATTTGGCAGACGCTTAGAATTGCCATAACTTTGCAATGTCAAACACAAACAGTTACCCCCTCAAATTTTATTGACTATGCAACATTTTTATTATCTTATCGTCTTTATTTGTATTGTTTTGTGTAACAGCTCCTGTACAGAAACATTAATCCATAACTTTGATGTAGAAGTTAATGATAATTATATCGGCTTTGACCCAAAAACAATAAACAATAATGATGCTATAGAGTGCGATGTTGCTAATGATGTTGCAACACTATATAGTAATGATGTGTTTGTAGTGGCAACACAACTATTACAAACCGAGTCGAATGAAGTACTAATAGGCGAAAGCTATCAAAACGAAGCCTTGCGTTTGCTCAATGCTGTTTATCAAAGCAACTCACCTGCCCGTGACTCTGCCGTTGTTCAGTTCAGCATCCACGACTATACAGCCACAGCTACAAAAAATTTATTTATGGCGGCTGACGAAAGCAATGTTTGGGTACAAAATCTGAAAAACGGACTCCCTTCGGGCAACCCAATTGTAGATAATTTGGTGAACAGTTTTGACCTTTCTATTCACTATGAAAACTTCTTAAGCGTTTTCGTTATTGAGATGCCCAGCAATATCGTCCCAGCTCATCTGGCACAAGAGTTCAATAATATCAGTGGAGTTTCTTATGCCGAAGTACAACCCATCGAGGGCGACGGCAACCACATTACGGTCACTCCTCAATTTGGCTATACCGATATGACCTATAGTTATGGTTTTGGCGACTGTTTTGCAGGTTGTATTGGACGTTGGAACTGGGTTTTTAGGGTATATCCCGACTGCACTACTGAATATCTATCAAGCTACGGCACTCCAATTGAACAATAATAATACCTAATAAAATAAATCTTCGTTTTCCTTTTTTAACTAATCTATTTTCTTAATCCCTATTTTTAAGTATTCAGCATTTTTCAATAAACCAAAGTTAATCCTTATTATCCCTATAAATTCCTAAGTCTTTTTACACCCCTTATTTGTTTTTTTCATAGAGTTTTGTTTTTTGGTTAAAAGATGATACAATTTCACCTGCGATTCCTTTGGAGTTGTGGGTGTTATTGTTTTTATACCTCCCTATTGTTCTTTGTTTGGCAGCAGACAGCGTTTGAAAATCAACCACATTTGACACAACAAACGATGTGTTTAGGTGTTTTTAGGAATAGTATTGCTTTTTATGCTTAAAAAACCACATTAAATCCGTATCTTTGCCTCCAAATTGCTTGTATTTTCCAATTTTATTCAACCCATAGAAACATATTCATGGCAACAGCAAAAAAAAGAAGCACACGAATCCCTATCATCATCTCCGTCATCTTAACATTAATAACTTTGGTGGCAGGTTATGCCTATAGCAAAGGTTGGTTCAAGAAAGACGACACCATTAAAATTGCGACCGAAAAAGCCGAATACCGAAAGATTATAGAAACCATTACTGCAAGTGGTAAAATTTATCCCGTTGTCGAAGTCAACATAGCTCCTGATGTTTCGGGCGAAATCATAGACTTATTGGTAGAAGAAGGAGACTCTGTCACAAAAGGACAATTGTTAGCACGAATCAATCCCGATACCTACCAAGCAATGGTCGAACAAGGCGAAGCAACTGTCAATGCGTCCCAATCTAACGAAGCCAACGCCAGCGCCCGAATCGAGCAAGGGCAAGCAGCCATCAAACAACTACAAGTCCAGTTGGAAAACACCAAACGAACCCTTGCCCGAAACCAACAATTGTTCAAAGAAGGTGTCATTGCCAAAGCCGATTTGGAGACAACCGAAACAGCCGTCCAACAAATAGAAGCACAAATAAAAGGAGCACAAGCCGATTTGAAAGCCTTGAGCCAAACAGTACAAGGCGCTTCCTACAACACCCAAAGCACCAAAGCCTCCCTAAAACAAGCACGAGACAATTTGAACCGCACCAATGTGTATGCTCCCATGAGCGGAATCATCTCCAAACTCAATGTCAAAAAAGGAGAACGTGTTGTCGGCACATCGCAGTTCGCAGGAACAGAAATGTTGCGAATAGCTGATTTCAAAGCTATGGAAACCCGCGTCGATGTGAGCGAAAATGATATTGTACATGTCCATTTGAACGATACCGCCTACATAGAAGTTGATGCCTATCCCGACAGAAAGTTTATCGGTTTAGTCACACAAATTGCAAGTTCCGCCAACTCCTCTGCCTTATCCGCAGCCACCGACCAAATTACCAATTTTACCGTCAAAATACAATTGATGCCAAGTTCTTATATGGATTTGCTCAAAAAAAATACTTTACCTTTCCGTCCCGGTATGTCTTGTTCGGCTGACATCCAAACAAAAACAATTCCCAAAACCCTATGCGTACCCATACAAGCCGTTACAACCCGCGAAGACTCCCTCAAAAAACATCAATTGCAGCAAGAAACTGCCAATACAACCACCAATGCCCTCAAAGAATTGGTATTTGTTTGGCAATCTGATAACACTGTTTTGAGCCGTGAGGTAAGTGTCGGTATTCAGGACGAAACCTATATAGAAGTCCTATCTGGCTTGAAAGAAGGCGAAGAAATCGTTGCAGCTCCATACAAAGCCATTTCAAAAGACCTCAAAGACAGTTTGAAAGTAGAAAAAGTGAGCAAAGAAATCCTCTATAAAAAAGAAGAATAACCACTATTTCCCACCCATTGACTCCAAAATAACCTCCCATAATTCCATCATTTCCTATTTTTTTCTTAAACATGGTACACCACCAAACATTGCTACATTGGGCAACCTTATGTTCTTGGCTTATTTGTTGCTCGTCCAACGCATGGACACAAACTAACAGTAGCACCGCCAACCGACCACACAGTATTTTTGCTCCCGCAATTAAAAACCTACAGCCACAACATAAAAAATGTGGATTGCTGTTGGGAATCAACCGCACGTTTGACTACCAAACCCTATATCTCACCTACGACCCACAGCAACACACCGCCAAACTATCCAACAGACTACCTTTGTTGGCAAGCCCCCAAAACAAACACTTCCATTTTATTTATAGCCTCATCAACGACACCACCATTCGCGAACAGCACACCCAAAATTTTGCCACTAACAGCAAAGGAGGCAAAAGAAGCATCACAACCACCAATTATTGGCGAAAATCTAACACCCAACTTTATCTCACCAACAACAAAAAATACCTACCTACCATCGTCGAACAATTGGAACAAAACAGACAAAACCAAACCGAAAACCACCCTACCAATTGTAACAACTGCACCTATTCCGCCTCCGACGAAACAACTTTACTTACCTACATCATTCCCCAATTTGCAAACCTATTACAAATCAAATCAACAGACCACGCCACAGACAACCCTTACCAATCTTCCACCGAAACCACCTATAAACTATTGCCTTTAAACGGCGCACACTATCAAAAAAACCTCAACGAAAAAAACAAAAACTGCCGAAAAGCCAACTTTACCGACATAGAACAAAACCTATATGATATTTGCGATAAAGACCTCAAAAATATCTTACAATGGAAAACAACTACATCTTTTTTCGTCGAAGACATACAAGGCATTCAGCAACATGTTTTTCCCGAAACACCCGACTCCGACCCCGAAGACCTTTATTTTAACTACCTCCAACTTGATACCACACACATAGAAGCCGCATTACCTTCCTACGCAAAAAACATGTTGCGAGCCCGCCGCCTTAGCAACAACGCCCGAAAACAACACCTACAAGACTCCATCTATGCACACCACCCACTCTATCTCCTCGATTCCGATGAAATAGACCTCCTGTTATACCGCTACAAAGGAAAAGTACACCTCATTGCACAAGCTTATGCCTACCTCTCACCAAAATACCGCAAAAATAATTATCCCGAAATACAAATTGTTCAGCACGACTTAGGCACAGTTTTCCCCACCTATGCCCAACTACCACTCAAATTAGAAGATTTTACCGCCATAGATCCCCGCGTTGTCGACCTGATGGTCAGTCCAACACAGGACATAGTTTGCGTTTGGTTGAGCAATGGCGATTTAGTAGCTATTGACGTAACATCCAAACGCGAAATATACCGCAAAAACTTCGGAGACTACGACAAAGTAATAATGGTAGAGTGGGCAACAGGAATATATACCGACATCTGGCGAAACAACCTCACTTTCTAACCCAACAAATTCCACCAAAAAATCCAACAATATACTAAATTGAATACAGTACTCGGATTTTGTAAAATGTTGACAGTCGAATAATTGCGGTCACAAAAAACGCACATCTGCTTACACTATTTTCGTCACCCGAAATAGTGCTGTTTCGGTCATTGAGGCATCAATTTACGAATAAACAAGCAAAGAACGATAAATTGCCTCAATAATTGCCTACATTTTGTGGTAGCTAATGTGGAGAAACAGACAAAATGCCTACGATTTTGCTTGCTACCACAAAATTAAGCAAAGACCACAGCACGCCGGACGAATCCACTCGAAAAAGAACACCCTTTTTTGCTGCTTTTTTGGGTGAACAAAAAAGCAGAATCACCATTTGTTGCTTACGATAATAGTATTTCGCGGAATGGCAAATTGCCGTTAATTAATGTCGCATTTTGGGGCGAGTACCTAACATCGTCTATTATCAAATCCAAAAAGTATTTTCAATTCAGTATACATATCCCTCCCTTTACTTGCTTCGCAGTGTAATTACCCAATTACATTGCGAAGCAAATTTGTATTCCTTCAAAAACAAAAACAAATTTCCTTAAACATCTTTCTCCAAATAATCACAATGAAAAAAGCACAATTTCTCTTATTAGCACTATTCTGGTGTTGCACAATAACACTATTAGCCCAAAATCCCCAACGAATAAAAGGCGAAGTCCTCGTACAACTACAGCCCAAACAAAACATAAACACCCTCCTCGCAGACTTGGAGCGCCTTAACAACAAACCAACCTATCTACGTCCCCAACGTTGCCTCATTCCTTCCCTAAATATCTATCTACTAAGTTTTAGCGAACAACAAGTCCCAGCCGAAAAAATGCTAACTGCCCTCAAAAAACACAGCACCGTAGACATAGCCCAATATAACCACATATTAGAACAACGAAACACGCCCAACGACCTCTTTTTCCCAAACCAATGGCAATACATCAATACAGGCGCTAATGGCGGAACACCAAACGCAGACATTGATGCCGACTTAGCATGGGATATTACAACAGGAGGACTCACAAGCTATAACGACACCATCGTAGTAGCCATCCTCGACGACGGCTGCAACGAATTCCACCCCGATTGGGGAAACAACCTTTGGCGAAACCACCAAGAAATACCTAATAGCATAGACGACGACGGCAACGGATACATCGACGACATAAAAGGATACAACACCTATAGCGATAACGACGACATATCAGGAGGAATACTCGGCGGAGACCACGGAACACCCGTAGCAGGAATCGTCGGAGCAAAAGGAAACAACGCATCAGGCGTAACCGGCGTAAATTGGAACATCAAACTAATGATAATCGTTGCCACAGGCGACGAAGCCGATGCCATTGCAGGCTATGGATACGCCTTAGCAAACCGCCAACTATACAACCAAACCTATGGAGCGCGCGGCGCTTTTGTTGTTGCCACCAATGCCTCGTGGGGCGTAAACTTTGGACAGCCTGCCGATGCCCCAATATGGTGTTCCCTATACGACGACCTCGGCAGCGAAGGTATCCTAAACGCAGGAGCAACAGCCAACAGCAACGTTGATGTCGATGCACAAGGAGACCTGCCAACCGCCTGCCCCAGCGACTTCCTAATAACAGTCACCAACCTCACCAATACCAACGAAAAATACGGCCCCGCAGGATACGGCACAAACACCATCGACCTCGGAGCCTATGGTCAAAACACCTATACAATGAAAGTAGGCAACGACTACGGCACATTTACAGGCACCTCCGCTGCCACACCACACGTCAGCGGCGCAATAGGCTTGCTATATGCCGTAGCCTGCCCCCAGTTTATTCAATTAGCAAAGACAAACCCACCACAAGCAGCCCTCCTCGCCAAACAATTCATCATCGACGGCACAAAACCAAATGCCAGCCTATCAGGAATAACCGTCTCCGGCGGAGCCCTAAACCTATTCAATACCCTCCAATTAGTCCAACAATACGGATGCACCGCACAAGGCTGTCCAACCCCTTTCTATATTCACACCACCAACATATCAGGCAATTTTGCAACCCTAACATGGCTATCAGAGCAAACTAACACCAATTTTATCGTACAATATGGCATAGAAGGACAAAACCCAACCACCATCACCACAACCAACAACACCATCACCCTCAACATGCTCAATATATGTTCCAACTATACCGTCCGAATCGCAACCCTATGCGGCACAGATACCAGCCAATATTCCACACCATACACATTCACAACCCTTGGCTGTTGCACCTTTCCACAAAACATTACAGCAATACCCATCAGTAACAACTTTCACCGAATAAAATGGACACCCATCTTTGGAGCATTGGGCTATGTTGTCCAATACAAAACCAACACAAGCACCAACTGGATTAGCATTCCCACCACAGACACCACCATTGTCATCACAGCCCTAACCCCCTGCACCTTATACGACTACAAAGTCCGAACCAACTGTAACGGAAGCATAAGCAGCGACTTTTCCCCCATCAAAAACTTCACAACACTTGGTTGCGGAGCCTGCACCGACCACACCTACTGCAACAGCAAAGGACAAAGCTCCGCCACCGAATGGATAGCAGACGTGCAAGTCGGAACATGGAACAACCCCTCAAACAACGACAACGGCTACAAAGACTATGGCAACATCTCCCTAAGCATAACACGCGGCTTAAACTATCCCATACAACTCACTCCCGGATTTAGCGTAGGCGCTTTTACCGAATACTTCAAAGTATGGATAGACTTCAACCAAAACGGAACATTCGGAGACGACTTTGTAGAACTAATATACGACTCACAAACCCCACAAACAACCACAGTTAACGGCACATTTACCGTATCCCCAACAGCAATAGTAGGACAAACAAAAATGCGCGTATCCATGAAATACATGGAAGCAACATCTTCCCCACCAACACCATGCGAAACATTTCTCTTTGGCGAAGTAGAAGATTACTGCCTCCAAATCTCAACCGACCCAATAGGATACACCACACCATCTGAACCAACCATAAAAACACACTGGCAACAAGACATTTTGACCATACAATGCCAAACAAACAACACACAAAACCAAAACATCCAAATAACACTAATCAATATAAATGGACAAACAACCATCAAAGAAACCATACCAACCAATAACCAAAACCACCAAATCACAACCACACACCTGCCAGAAGGTATTTATATCCTACAAATATCCAACACACAAGCCACATACAATTGGCAACAAAAAATAACAATCATAAGATAAACAAACCTCCAAATATACCCATCTACAGCCAACACCAACACCCACACCAATAAAAAACACCTCCCCAAAAAACAACAAGATTACAACACCACAACACAAAACAACCAACAAAAACCCCGAAGGGGTGACACATTTATAGCCTCAAAACAATACAACCATTAACAAAAACCCCGAAGGGGTGACACGTTTATAGCCTCAAAACAATACAACCATTAACAAAAACTCCGAAGGGGTGATATAATATCATCTTTTATCGAATAATACCACCTCTTTGGAAATTGTTTATATCCATCATTCATTTTCTCCATAATCGCTGCACCTTGACAAGATTTATTTGACCAAATTTTCATAACGCTTTCACCATTACCCCTTTAACCATACCACTAAATAATACCATCATCAAACACCAATAAAAAACACCCCCCAAAAAAACAACAAGATTACAACACCACAACACAAAACACCCCTCCCATTAACAATTAACAATTAATAATTAACAATTAAAAATCCCTCCCCCATTATTCTCCAAACCAAAAAGAGAATAACGGGGGAATTTACATGAATCACAAAAAACAAAAAAAAGCTAAAAAAAAACAAAAACAAACAAAAAACAACAAAAAAAACGTACCTTTGCCACACAAAAAAAAACAATCCAAAAAATAAATTAATAACTCCAAAAAAAACAAAAACCATGACAAAATTTAGCGAAATAGGACACGCAAAAAACGTTGCAAATTTTTCCGAAATAATAGACTTTTGCAAAAGCTATGGTAGCGATTACAACCCATCAAAAGAAAGCATACAAATACCAAACCTCGAAACACTACTAATCAATAGCCAAACTGCTATCAACAATGTCACAGAAAACCTAATAGAATTCACTAACGCAACCAGCACACGCCAAAACACATTCAACCCACTAAAAAAACTATTCACCAAAATAACCAATGCAGTTGCAGTTACCGATGCCACAAAAAACACCATAGAAGACACCAAAAGCATTAACAAAAAAATACAAGGAATAAGAATAACCCCAAAAAACAATACCAACACCACCACCAAAGAAACCGATACCACCGACAAAAGAAACATTTCTACCTCCCAACAATCCTATGACCAAAAAATAGAACACACCAACAAAATGATAACACTCCTAAAAACAATCCCATCATACAACCCAAACGAAAAAGAACTACAAATAACAACCCTCGAAACCCTACTACAAAACATGAAAAACGCCAATGACCTCGTAACCAAAACCTATGTAAACCTAAGCAACAGCCGAATAAAACGCAACCAAACCCTATACCAAGAAAATACAGGCTTATACAACATAGTAACAGAAATAAAAAAGTACATTAAATCCGTATTCGGAGCCAATAGCCCACAGCACAAACAAATAACCCGAATGAAATTCTCTCCACTAAACAAATAACAAAAACA
>JAEUUX010000180.1 GCA_016787295.1 Chitinophagales bacterium | reverse complement strand
CAGACAAAATGCCTACGATTTTGCTTGCTACCACAAAATTAAGCAAAGACCACAGCACGCCGGACGAATCCACTCGAAAAAAGAACACCCTTTTTTGCTTCTTTTTTGGGTGAGCAAAAAAGATGAATCACCATTTGTCATTTACAGTAATAGTATTTCGAGGAACGGCAAATGGTCGTTAATTGATGTAACATTTGGGGGACAAGTACGTAACATCGTTCATTATCAAATCCGAAAAGTATTTTCAATTCAGTATAACTACCACATAACAAAAATCCCGCTCTATTGCTTAGTCAATAGCGCGGGATTTTTTTGCAAAATAAGTCAAATAGTTATCACTAAATAAGATACTCAAACAATTTTTGGTCATTATTGACAATTTTGTAGTCGATTTTGTGTTCGTCTAAACGTTGCAATAGGCTTTCGTAGTCGCTGCGTTGTTGTATTTCTATACCAATAAGAGCAGGGCCGATGCTTCTGTTGTTTTTTTTGGTGTATTGGAACACGGCAATATCTTCGCCATTGCAAAGAATGTTGCTTAGAAAATCGAGCAAAGCGTTGGGGCGTTGCGGAAAATTAATGATGAAATAGTGTTTCAAACCCTCATAAATCATGGAGCGTTCCTTGATTTCGGGCATTCGCTCGATGTCGTTGTTGCCGCCACTAACAACACACACTACATTTTTGCCTTTAATTTTATCGGCATAAAAATCCAGTGCAGCAATAGACAAAGCACCAGCGGGTTCTACCACCAAAGCATCTTCGTTGTAGAGCTGTAGGATAATGGTACAAATTCTGCCTTCTGGCACCAGCACAATGTCGTGCAGTACGTTTTTGCAGATATCGAAATTGATTTCGCCCACGCGTCGCACGGCTGCACCATCAACAAAATTATCCATTGCTTCGAGCATGATTCGTTCGTTTTTTTCCAAAGATTGTTTCATAGCAGGTGCGCCCATCGGCTCTACGCCAATGATTTGCGTTTTGGGACTGAGGCGTTGAAAATAAGTACCAACTCCTGCACTCAAGCCACCGCCGCCAATCGGAACAAACAAATAATCAATATCCCCCTTAAAAGTGTTTAGAATATCTACTGCTACTGTTCCTTGTCCTTCGATAACATCGGAGTCGTCAAAAGGGTGGATAAATACCTTTTTTTGTGCATCGCAATAACTTTGTGCGGCGCTATAAGCGGCATCATAAGTATCGCCCGCCAAGACTACATGTACAAAATTTTTGCCTATGCGCTCCACCTGCCTAATCTTTTGGGAGGGTGTGGTGGTGGGCATATAGATTTCGGCTTGTATTCCGAGTTGTTGGCAGGCATACGCTACGCCTTGTGCGTGGTTGCCCGCGCTAGCACAAACAACACCTTGTTGTGCCTGTTCAGGAGTAAGGTTGAGCATACGGTTATAAGCACCTCTGATTTTGTAGGAACGCACCGGTTGCAGGTCTTCTCTTTTGAGAAAAACATTACACTGGTGGCGTTCGGAAAGGTTGGGGTTGTGCTGCAAAGGTGTTATCTGCACAATGCCATTGAGACGGTAGCTGGCTTTAATGATGTTTTCTACACTAATCATCGTTTGGAAAGGTGGTTTTTGGGGTGTATTTGAAAAAAGTATTTTATTTTACAGCGCATTGCAAAAGACATTCGTCACCGATAAAAGCCTTGAGGGTATCGCCAATCTGTACGCTACCAACGCCTTCGGGAGTGCCTGTAAAAATTAAGTCGCCTTGTTGCAGGGTAAAATAGATGGAAATGTGGGCAATAAGGCGCGAAAAAGGAAAAATCAGGTCGGTGGTGTTGCCTTGTTGCACAATTTGGTCGTTTTTGGTCAGAGAAAACTCGATGGGAGTATCGATGTCAGGCAGCGGAACGAATGTGCCAATGGGGGCAGACCCATCAAACCCTTTGGCGATTTCCCAAGGGTTGCCTTCTTTTCGCAATTTGTTTTGGAGGTCGCGCGCCGTAAAGTCTATCCCCACAGTGATTTGGTCGATGTATTTGTGTGCAAATTTTTCGGCAATATGTTTGCCTTGTTTGCAGACGCGCAATACAATCTCTACTTCGTGATGCACATCTTTGGAAAAATCAGGAAGATAAAAATTGCCGTTGTTTTTGACAAGAGCTGTCTCGGGTTTGCAGAACACTAAAGGTTCGGTGGGCAAGTCGTTGCCCAATTCTTTGGCGTGTTTGGCATAGTTTCTGCCAATACAAAATATTTTCATGTTATTAGAATGGTTTAGGGTGCAAAGATACAGACTTATTGCCGTATTGTGGTGTGAGTAATGCAAAAAAAAGCCCGCCTATTCTTTGGTATAAGGAATAAGCGGGTATTTATGTCTAAGCAACTATTTCCTCAAAAACAATGCCTAATGTTTTTAATTCTGCTAAAATAGGGTCATAAATTTCTGGCACAATAGGAATATGCACACCACTCATAGACAATTTTCCTTGCAAAATGAGTTTGGCAGCAATGCCCATTGGCAATCCCACTGTTGCCGAAATAGCAGTATTTTCGGGATCTTTGCCTTTGACAACTAAGGTGGTGACGTGTGTATGTTCTTGTTGGTTGATAGTATAGTCAAAACGATGGAGCATCACAATGAGGTCTTTGTCGTCGTCGTGCAATTGCCAACGTTCTTCCAACAAATCCAATAAAATTTGTGCAGGAGTGAGGTCGGTGGTCATGGGTATGGGTTTATCATTCCACAAACCGAGCCACCCCAAACGATACATCACATCGCTATCATCGTCCAGCTCCAAAAAAGCGGCTAATCTTTCTTTGGTGCTAAGGCTGTCGTCGATGGAAGTGGGCGGCAGAAAAGCGTCTAAGAATTGGCGGTAAGTGAATTGTGCGTTTTGGGGTACAAGCAGTTGGTTATCGGTCATGCCCAATCGCACCAATGCGTCCCACGCAGAGCAAAAACCTTTACGGCGCAATGTGCCACGCACAAAAGTAGGAATGTCTTCGATGCCATATTTTTCGATATAGGGCAACGAGTCGCGATTGGCGTAGGCTTCAAATTCGCCATAACCATTTACCAAATGTACTTCTGTAATGCGGAACAAACGGTTATAGGGAATGTATTTGGGTTTGCCGTTTTTGCGGTATTGAGCCGTACCACCACTGCCTGCCATAACAACGTTCATCGGTGCCCACGTAAATTTGTAATGCCAAGGGTTGTTGTCTGATTCGGGAGCAATCAAAGCGCCACAAAAAGACCTCAAGGCGTGGATATTGGCACCTTGTTCGCGCAAATGTAGGAGAGTTTTCATGAGGCTCATATGGTCGATACCGGGGTCGAGACCCATTTCGCACAACATCAACAAGCCTTTTTCGCGAAAAGCAGCATCTAACTCTTGTTCTTTGGGCGAAACATAAGACGGTGTGATGAGGTGTTTGTGGTGTTGCAAACAGGCTTCAGCAATGAGATAATGAAATTCGGCGGGCAAAATGGAAATGACCAAATCGGCATTAGCTACCAACTGCTGGCGCAATTCGGCATTGTGTACATCGAAAGCGAGGGCTTTGCCGCGCGAATTGTTGTCAATTTTTCGAGCAGCTAAGGCTTGGTCAAAGTCTGCTACGGTAACGTTCCACTGCTCTTTTTCGGCATTGTGGAGGAGATATTGGATCAGTGTGGTGGCAGATTTACCTGCCCCAAGAACTAAGATATTTTTCATCGGTGCAAAGGCGTATGAAGAGAATTATCTTCTACTTTTTTGGTGCAAAGGTCTTATATTTTTGGCATATAAACAAACAAACGGTGTTTTTTTTGTGTTGATGAGGCAACATTGGAAAAAATGCTGTATTTTTGTATGACAATAAGCAGCATTTTTCTCGCAATACTCGTTTGAATGCTCAATTATTCCTATAAAAATAATACCATGAATTGGAACAAGATTATTCATTATGCCACTAAAGGCAACTTGCCAGCGCCACGCCGTATAGAAAAAACTGCCGAAGAATGGCAAGCCATTTTGACGGCAGAACAGTTTCGTATCATGCGCCAACATGGCACCGAACGCGCTTTTACGGGCGAATTTTGCGAACGCCACGAAGCAGGACGCTATGCTTGCGCATGTTGTCAAACCATTTTGTTCGACTCTACCCAAAAGTATGATTCTTATTCAGGTTGGCCCAGTTTTACGGAACCTGTTGCAGCAGACGTGTTGCAATACCACAAAGATACAAACTACGGCATGGTGCGCGTCGAGGTGTTGTGCAATGTGTGTGATGCTCATTTAGGACATGTTTTTCCTGATGGACCACCTCCAACAGCTTTGCGTTTTTGTATCAATTCGGCAGCGCTAACATTAGCTAATGAAGCGTGAGTTTATTCTTAGATACTTTTACCCCACCATTATCGACAGCAGTTGTGTTGGATAATGGTGGGGTTTTCGGTGATTTCGGACGGAGCCTTATGGCAAATCTTTAAAAAACTTTTTAATTTGATGATACAACAAAGCGGTATAGCGACTCGGAAAACAACGCGCCAAAAAGTCAAGCATCTTGCCATCGGAGCCAATCACCAAGCGTTCTTTGCCTGTCACAATAGCGGCGATGATTTGTTGGGCTGCACTATCGGCTGTTGTTCGGGCAATGGTCTCAAAAGTAGCTATGGCTTCTTCTTTGGTGTTGGGAGGTACATTGGCTTTAGTGATGGGTGTGTTGCGTGCGATATTGGTTTTCACGCCGCCGGGGAGTACTGTTAAAGTGCAGATAGGGGTATTATGGAGTTCCATGCGCAAACTTTCGGTGAAGCCGCGCACTGCAAACTTACTCGAACAATAATGCACCTGCAAACCAATACCTACCAAACCAAATACACTTGATAAATTGACAATATGTCCTCTGTTTTGTTGCAACAGATAGGGATAAAATGCTTTGGTGAATCGCACTGCTCCCCAGAAGTTGATATTAAACAACCACTCAAAATCCTTTAATGCTGTTTCGCCAAAATGTCCGCTGTGTAGACTCACACCTGCATTGTTTATCAACACCAAATAACGTTGCTGGAGCAATGGAAGTGCTTGGTCGGCAAAATGGATAATAGCTTGGGCATCGCCCACATCAACCACATAACTCGCCATATCTTGTTGTGTTTTTTGTTTGACCAATAACACCGTTTCTGCCAGATTTTGGGCATCGATATCTACTCCTATGACAAAAGCTTGCTGTTGAGCGGCATTTATGGCTAAGGCACGCCCAATTCCAGAGGCTGCACCCGTAATGATAACTACCGAATTTTGAAGGGGGTATTTCATGGTGGTATGTATTTTTGGTACTGTAAATATTTCATGCAAAAGTATTACCTTTGCATTTAATTACCTAATAAAAAAACAATAAAATTGACAAGTATAAAATTAATTCTTGCTGATGACATACCTAAACTTTTACGTCTCTCCACGTAAAACTTTACGTTCTTGACCTAAACTTTTACGTCCCTCTACGTAAAACTTTACGTTCTTGACCTAAACTTTTACGTCCCTCCACGTAAAACTTTACGTTGCTGACCTAAATTTTTACGTCTCTCCACGTAAAACTTTACGTTGCTGACCTAAATTTTTACGTCCCTCCACGTAAAACTTTACGTTCCTGACCTAAAAGTTTAGGTATTCGACCTAAAATTTTAATAAACCTTCGGGGGAGCGAATCTTTCGAAGAGTATTGTTTGGGGATTTGACAAATGCGAACATCATCATCAAGGGTCACTAAACGTCCAGTGCCATTATGTTGGAAATATTTTGCTGCAATTCGCCAAAAAAGTCGTATTTTTGCTCCTCAAAAGTACTAATACCACATTTTTTTGTGATAATTCAATGTAACATGCAACCTTTTGCGCCCTTTCGAGCGTCATAGTAACAATAAAACACGCTATTTGCTCGTTCTGACAAAAATCAAAATTAACGTATGCAGTCATTTTCAAAAAACGCTATTTTCCTACTTGCCCTATTGACAAGTGTGGCAATGTGGGCGCAAACAGCACCCAAAATCATTTGTGTCAATCCCCTGCCGAATGGAACAGTCGAGATTAATTGGGTAGCGCAGCCTAATGTAGGTACAGTTTGTGTGGGAACATCACAACCTTTTAGCCAATACAGTTTATATGTGTCTTCGTCTCCAACTGGCACCCCTTCTACTTTGTTGACCACCATCGGTTCTGCTGCCGATGGCAGTTATATCGACAATGTCTCTAACCCCACAGCAGGAACTCTGTACTACTATATGACAACCTCTTGTGGTACAATCGTTTCTGGTAATTCGTTGATAGTCGACACACAACCACCTGTGCCGCCTGTTATTACGTCGGTGACTGTTACAGACGATACGAGTGTTCAGATAAGTTGGGCGACGAGTGTTTCACCCGAAACTAATGCCTATATCATCTATCGGGCTGATGACAATGGTAGTTTTATTCCGATAGACACGATAATCGCCAGTAGTAGTCTTGGCGAATTTTATTTGGATACCAATGCACAACCTGCTCTGCAAGCCGAAGCCTACAAAATTGCAGGTTTGGACGGTTGTTCTCCCAATCCTGGTCCCACTTCGCCTGCTCACCAAAGCATTTATTTGGACTTATCCTCCGACCCATGCAATGCCTCTATTTCCTTAGACTGGACAGCGTATGAAGGCTGGGCGAATGTACAACAGTACGAGATTGCAGACTTGACCAACCCTGGTAACATTATTCAAATCGGTAATTTGCCCGGCAATACCACTGATTTTACCTATACTTTGCCCGCAGGACAGTCAACAGCCTGTTTCCGCGTGCGAGCGGTTAGCGGTAATGCACATACATCTCAAAGCAACACACTTTGTGTGACTGTAGAAGCTAATAAAGGTCCCAGCTATATGTATATGACCAACGCTACTGTTACCAACACCAATGAAGTGACCGTGACATGGGACATTGATACAGACGGAAAAATCAAAAAACTGAATGTCTTGCGTGGTATCAATGACAGTAGCACCATCGACCACCTGACCCAATACTTTTTTATGGATCCACCTACTGCTACTATGGAATTTGTGGATAATTCGGGCAATACGGGACGTGATGTATATGTGTATCAGTTGGAACACATCGATAGTTGTGGTCTAAAAAGTTATTCCAGCATCGTCAAAACCATTAATCTCGAAGCCAGCGACCAATTTAACCTCACTAACCTTGTTAATTGGACACCCTTTTATATCACCTATGGCATAGTGGAATCTTATACTTTGTATAGAGCCTTAGCCGACGGTACGAGTCCTGTTGCTATTGCAACGATTACTCCCACAGACACTTTGAAATATACCGACGCAGGAGTGGAATTGCAAGACCTCGAAAGTGGTGGTTTTTGTTATTATGTCGGGGCTACCTATACCTTAGACCTCCCTAATGCCGAACCGCAAACACTTGTAAGTCGCTCTAATGTTGTGTGTGTTTCGCAAGCACCACGCATTTTTGTTCCCAATGCTTTTTTGCCTAATGGTGTAAATAATGTTTTCAAACCTGTTTTCCTCAATCCACAAGGTGACAATTATAGCATGAAAATCTTGAACCGTTGGGGAGAAATTGTGTTTACTACCACAGATATAGATGAAGGTTGGGATGGCGAAACCAAAGGTAAATTAGCTCCACAAGACACATACGCTTACTATATTACGATGAAAACCAACGATGGCTACCTCCTCGAACGCAAAGGTACCGTAACGCTTATTCGTTAATGTTTTCACTTGCTCAAGCGGTTTTGATGTATTAAAAACCTTATTTTCCCTTTTTCCCTCCAACAAAAAGTGCTAACTATCCCACTTTTTCGCTAAGTATTTGACATTTCTATAATCCTCCCAGACGTTTGTTTTGGGAGGATTTTTTGACACCTTTTTTCTTCTTGTGCGGCAATAATAAATTTCGTACCTTTGCAGCAAAAAAAGTATGAAACCACGTGATATAACAGTTGTTGGTTGTTGCCCTGCATGTGGGGTGGAAAGTGGTCGTGTTCATGAGTACAAAAAACGTAGGGTAAAACACTATGAACTTGGGAATATGGCAGTCAAAGAATTTCCGTGTATTGTATTTCGTTGTGTCAATGCGGCGTGTAAGCGTAAAACGTTCCGTGTTATTATGACCGACGAAGGCAAGGCAGAAGTAGACGGTTCTGGTCGCTATTCGCTCAGTAGTAAAGAGTATATTGCTGCAAGGATACTCAAATATGGCTCGACCTATAGTGGTTTGTATAAAGAGATACGAGAAGCCTTTGGTGGTAGCACCTCGACGGCAAGTTTGTATAATTGGGTACAGGCTTGTACGCCAACACCTGCCCCTATGGACAATAGTGATGTGCAAATTTTTGACACAGACGAAAAACAGCCAAGCAAAAAAAAGTAATACCCAATACATGATATACTGAATTGAAATTACTTTTCGGATTTGATAATGAATGATGTTACGTACTCGTCTCAAAATGCAACATCAATGTCTTTGCTTAATTTTGTGGTAGCAAGCAGAATCGTAGGTATTTTGTCTATTTTATCGTATTAGCTACCACAAAATGTAGGCAATCGTTGAGGCACTTTATCGTATTCGTTCACTTGTCAGCGACTTTCATGCCTCAACGACCGAAACAGCACTATTTCGGGTGACGAAAATAGTGTAGGTAGAGGCACGTTTTTGTGACCACAATTATTCGACTGTCAACATTTTACAAAATCCGAAAACTGTATTCAATTTAGTATAGTATAATTAAACCTATTGCCCCCAAAAAAGTGTTCAACAAAAAACAGCCACCTAAAGAATTTTTGCTTCTTTAGGTGGCTGTTTTTTGTTGTGCTTATACTAAATTGAAAAGACAACTCGATTTTTCAAGATTCGTGTTTCGGATTGATGCCTTATCAAAACCAAAGTATTGTTGTCAATGACTCTACTTTAAATAGTATCTTGCCATACGTTGCAGTTTTTTGTTTGGACTGCTGAGAGCTTGTTTAAAAACCTCTGTGACAGCTTTTTTCTGTTCAGGTGCTTGATTTTCCACAACACTTAGTGCGGTCAAGGCTTCGAGGCGGTCAACAAAGTTGGCAGCATTTTGGTATTGAAAAATATAGTTAGCAACGGTTTTGTTTTCTGTTTTTTCGCACAACAACACCTTATTTGCATCAAAATTGACCAGCGCAGGGCGAGCCGTTGTTGCCAGCGAAAATGTAGTATCTTGCGTTGCAATGGTTACAGGATAAACCGTTTTTTTGCCATTAGCATCATACGTAGCGATATTGGTGGGCAAGCGAAATATCGTGCCATTGTTCTGCGACTGCACAACACGCACTTTGGTTTGTTGTGCAGTGGAGTCATAACTATAAGTAATGTCCAAAACGGGGTGTCCTGCCGACAAAAACCACTGGTCAAAAAACCAATTTAGGTCTTCGCCTGTCACCTGTTCAAATTCCATGCGCAAATTGGCTAACTCCACATTTTTATATTCGTATCGGTGCAAATAGTTTTTGAGTGCTGCAAAAAATGCTTCGTCACCCACATAGTTGCGCAATACGTGCAATACGCGACAACCTTTTTGATACGAATGACGGTCAAACAAATCATCAGGGTCTTTGTAGTAATAGCGAATAATTGGCTCCTGTTTGTGTTCGGCTTCGTTCAGATAAGCTTTCAGGTCTTCCGAAATGTGCGTATCGGCACGGTCTTTGCCATATTCGTTCTCAAACCAAATATATTCGCCATAAGTCGCAAACGATTCGTTTAAGGCGATATTTGCCCAAGATTCGCAAGTCACCAAATCGCCAAACCAATGATGAAACAATTCGTGCGAAATAATGTCTTCGCTATCAAAATCCTTCAATTGTTCGGGTGTGGCATAAACTCCTTCATAAAAAGTCGTACAACTAGTGTTTTCCATCGCTCCACTCACAAAATTATGCACAACAGCTTGTGAATACTTATCCCAAGGATATTCATACCCCAATTTGTCAGAAAAAACCGTCATCATTTTGGGAGTTTTTCCAAAGATATTGCGGGCATACTGACCAAATTCGGGCATCAAATAATAACTCACATCAATTTCGCTGCCATCTTTACGTTTCCATTTATCGATCGTAACGTTATAGTTGCTAATCGTTATGGCAAACAAATAAGGCGGATGTGGCAACTTTTGCTCCCAAAAATCGGTATGTGTTCCATTTTTGTTATCCACTCGGCGCACCATCTTACCGTTTGACAAACTCACCAAATTGTTCGGAATGGTAATATCGATGCTTTGCGTTGTTTTTTGGCAGGGCGATTCTATTGTCGGAAACCAACAAGACGAAGTTTCTGTTTCGCCTTGTGTCCAAATCTCTTGTGGGCGTGTATCATCATCACCATCTGCATTAATAAAATACAAGCCTTTGTTTTCGTAGGTAAATTGTTCAGGATATTTCGCCACCAAATCATCAGGACGCGCCACATAGTCCACATATATTGTAATCGTATCGTTGCGTGTATAATTTTTATCTAACGCAATGTGCAGTTGCAAATTGTTGGGATAGGTATATGACAAAGGCTGTACCGTGCCATTGACGGTCACACGCCCTATTTGCTTAATGTCAAAACCTTTGGCATCTAACACCACTTCTGAAATGTTATACCAATGCGGTTTCAACCGTATCTTAGCTTTGCCCAACAAGTATTTTTTGTTAAGGTCAAACGCCACGCTCAAATCCGTATGAACAAGGTCGCACGTTTGCGTAGGCACGGGCTGATAAGATTTGGTTTTGGGAACTTCGGGCTTCACCACAATTTCGTCGGTCAATACCACATCGACCACCGGCTCGGCAGCCGTATCCTCAATTTGTGGCACCTCGTTGGCGTTGCTTGTCGGGCGACTTTCTTTGGCTAAAAAACAACCAAATTGTAGCCCACTGCATACAATTAATAATAGGTACAAAAAACGAAATGAAATCATATCTAAATAAAGTAGTTTTGCGGTATATTTGAGAAATAGCTAACTGCATTGCACCATGCTTCGTTCATTGAGTAGTAAAACAAATTTTTTTTGGGCGTTTCCCTGCGGGTCGGGCTTTACGGGGCTTCGGTGCAAGCACCAGCCTGCGGCTGCCCCTCCAATCCCTAACGCGCTTCGCCTCTTGAACCATAGTCATTGCTTAAAACTTTTGATAACAAACTGTCCCCAAAATCTGTTTTTAGTTCCCTAAAAAGCAAGT
Source organism: Chitinophagales bacterium (assembly GCA_016787295.1). GTDB lineage: Bacteria > Bacteroidota > Bacteroidia > Chitinophagales > UBA2359 > JAEUUX01. The sequence goes on along the minus strand of JAEUUX010000180.1, from coordinate 16,464 downwards.
ATTTTATCATACTTATTTTTTTTGAGGTAGTCTGCAATTATCTTATTAGTATACGGATTATAGGGCAACTCGGATACACAATCATACAAATCAGATATACTATCCCCATGATGCACAGGAGCATAACCATATCCCACCAATTGAAAACCTTTGATAGCTACCACCGACAGTTCTTGTGCATGACGACCATCGCCCACAATTAAGAAATTAGCATGAGGAAAAGCCAAATCTTTGAACGACAACCGAACACGCCCATTATATACATCAGCAGACTCTTTGCCAATACAAGCACCTCCGCATTGTTTCATTTGTTCATAAATACAGGACTCGGTGCCGCGCGTGCTGTGTGGAATTTTTCGACGCGAACAAAGATTCTGACAAAGGCGATATTTTTCCATGCGCGCTGCCAAAGCATTTTTGGCATACACCTCGCGGTCATACACCGAAATAGGACGGTCATTGTGTTCCATTTTTTTGACATACAATTGGGCATAACCATCAGCAGTATATTGCCGAAAAATACCATAATATGTTCCACGTCGCGGATTTTGCACACGATTAAACATGGGTCGCAAACGTTGTATTTGATATGATTCGAGCAACAAAGCAATTAATTCGCTGCCTGTTTCCTCAAAACTAATATCGCTGATGGCTTTCAACATTCTCCATTGTTTGTTAGTAGCATGAGTATTATGTTTCTGAAAATGCTGCAAAACGCGCCGCTTGATATCAACACTTTTTCCAACATAAATAATTTCTTTTTGGTCATTATGAAAATAATATACCCCAGCTTCTTCCGAAAGGTCGTGAATTTGTTGTGCCGTCAAATTGGCAGGAATATTTTTATAATGCACAGAATCGTCGAGCGTTTGTGCAATATATTGTTTAGGGTCTTTGTTGAGTAGATACTGAAACAAAGCCAAGGTAGCTTCTGCATCGCCACCTGCGCGGTGTCTATTATTGTTGGCAATGTCCAAAATATCGCACAAATTATCCAAACCGTAGGAAGCCAAACCCGGTAGAATTTTTTTTGCCAATTCGATGGTACACAATTGCGGGCGCGAATAGGTGTAGCCGAGCCTTCGGAAGGAGGCTTTGACATACCCATAATCAAACTGAACATTGTGGGCAACAAACACCGCATTGTGCGTAATATCGATGATTCGTTTGGCAATTTCGTGAAATTTGGGCGATTCCGCTACCATTTCGTCCGTAATTCCTGTTAGAGATGTGATAAATGGCGAAATATTGATTTCGGGATTGATAAGTGTCTGGAAATGGTCAACGACATTTTGTCCGTCAAAAAGGTAGATAGCCACCTCTGTAAGACGGTCACGACGCGGGCTGCCACCAGTGGCTTCTACATCAATTATAGCGTATAACATTCATCAAGTTTCAAAAAAAGTGAGAGATTTTAGGTTTGTGGCATCAATTTTGCAGTCCAATGGCATAATAAATAAGATTTTTTGCTATATACACACTTGACCCACAAGCACAAAAAACGATAAAGTGTATAGTGTTTTAACACATTGTAGCCCGTTGACTACAAATTGTAAGCACAAAGCTGCCGTTTTAAAAGTTAATAATTGTCATAGTTCTGTAAAAGAATTGTACTTATCCATGTAACTTTTGGCTTATAGGGTTGTCTACTTACCATTACTATCATAAACAAGTAACTTCTTGCCTGTGTAATAAAATTTGGCGTGCTATTTGCGCTACCAACACGGCTTATAGTTACTGTCATTCACACCATCAAAACTACTATAAGGATTATGCTTAGAATAAATTTTTTATTTTTGTTGTTGTTTAGTTGCCAATTAATCATGGCAAATACCAATTTGGCTTCCACCGCATCGGCATACAACTCGTATGAATCCGATGGCGAATCTAATAATGCTAAATTGATTTTAATCGGAATCGTCTATGAACGCAACACCACCAAACCTGCCAGCGGCATACAAATTAAAGTAGAAGACCGCTATGGCAAAAATCCCACTTTGAGTGCTCGTACTACCAAAGATGGCACTTTTTATTTCAAATTAGAGTCGGATAAACAATATCAAGTATATACTTTTGGTTATACTAACCAAGTAGAAGACGTAAAACAAATTAGCACCATCGGCAAATATACACCAGAAGTTTTTAAAACGGTGATGATGGTGGATAAACAAGCCCAACAGACTGCTGAGTTTTTCCGCGACCCTATGGAAATTAAAACCGCTCCTGCTAAAGCAGCGAAAATCAATAGCGCGCTAACTTTCAAAATCCAATTAGGTGTTTTCAAAGATAAATTGCCAACCAATAGCCCTTTCTTGAAAAATGCCAATATGCCCGTCGCGCAAGAACCTGCTAATGGTTTTATTCGCTACATGGGAGGTAACTATGAAAGTTTGGAAAATGCTAAAGCTGCTTTGGAACAATTAGGACAAAAAGGCTATACCAAAATTTTCATCGTGCCTTATTACAAAGAAGAACGCTTGAAAATGAAACCCGAAGAAGCTATACAAAATTATGGCAATAAGTAGTAAAAGTTATCGAAATTTGCTATAAATTTGCGCCGTCTTTTTATTGTTATGACAATAGAAAGACGGTTTTGTATTGTCAACACATTTTCAAACCCAAATATGCTTGTCGAAAAAGTAAGAATAGATAAATGGCTGTGGGCGGTGCGGATGTTCAAGACGCGCTCCTTAGCCTCCGATGCCTGCAATGCGGGCAGAGTGAAAATCAATGGAACAGCAGTAAAACCTGCTCACCATGTTAAAATAGGAGAAACTATCCATATCCAAAAAGGACAAGAAAAAAAGATTCTTGTTGTTTCGCAGTTGATACAACAACGTGTTGGGGCACCCATTGCTCAAACTTGTTACATCGACCAGTCGCCACCACCTTTGGTAGTACCCAAAGCAGATAGTGCTTTTCATCTTTTGCCAACTGCCTATCGCGACAAAGGAACAGGTAGACCCACCAAACGCCAACGGCGCGAAATTGATGGCTTACATCAAAAAAGTTTAGATGATGTCGATTTTGAGTGGCATGAAGACGAAGAGTCGGAAGACGACCACGATGAATCGAACAATATCGCCACAAAAGACAAAAAATCGCATTTCTCTTTGTTTTTTGACGACGATGATGATGATGATGAATAGATATAGCAGGGTGTTGTGGTAAAAGGTTTGGCGAGGTAGGAGAGTATCGAGCATTAACTCGCTACCTTTCTAAAGATGAAAGTTATAAGACTTTGTTGCTCTGTTTGTTTAGCATTGTTATATATGTACATACGCAAGGATAGCGGCACTTTCGGGTGAGAGTGCCGCTAAAAACATTATGAAACAATGCTTGGGGTTGTTGCAGACAAAAATATTGTGTAATCAAAAAAATGATTATGCCTCTGCTACAGGAAGTACCGAAATGGTAGTTCTATCATTTTTGCTTTTGTGGAAAGATACCACACCTGTTGTTACTGCAAAAATGGTATGGTCTTTGCCTATGCCTACTCCACTGCCGGGGTGATACTTAGTACCACGTTGGCGAACAATGATGTTGCCCGGTATAGCTTGCTGACCACCATAAATTTTGATGCCTAATCGCTTGCTATGTGAATCGCGACCATTCTTAGAACTCCCTTGACCTTTCTTATGTGCCATGGTTGTATGATAAATTTTATTGTTTAATAATGCAAAAAATAAGGTATCGAAAACAATGCTTAGGCGATGGCATCGATACGAATTTTGGTGAATTGTTGACGATGACCGTTTTTTACGCGGTAGCCTTTGCGGCGTTTCTTTTTGAAAACAATTACTTTGTCACCTTTTTGATGTCCTAATACTGTTGCTGACACGGCAATGCCGCTAACAGTAGGCGAACCTACGTTAACAGATGCTCCGTTGTCGGTCAATAAGACTTGGTTGAAAGATACTGTGTCTCCTTCGTTGGCATTGAGGTGGTGTACAAAAATCTCTTGCCCTTGAGACACTCTAAATTGCTGTCCTGCGATTTCTACAATTGCGTACATGATATTAATAAAAATATTGTGCTTTAAATTCGGACTGCAAAGGTACGCGCTTTTTTTGGAGAGTCAATGTATATGCAAAATTTTTGCCAAAAATATTTTCGATTTAGGCAAAATAGTGATTTTGAAGCCCAAAATTTCGCTAATTGAAAAACAAAACTTACCTTTGCAGCAAAATATACCCTATTGTTGTCCATGTTATCGGTCAAAATTGTTAATCAGTCTGCCAACCCCCTGCCATACTATGCCACAGCAGGAGCAGCGGGTATGGATATATGTGCCAACGAATCAATAAGCTTGGCACCAATGGAGCGCTATTTGCTATCAACAGGTTTGTTCATCGAACTGCCCGAAGGCTACGAAGCACAATTGCGCGCCCGAAGTGGTATGGCACTCAAAAAAGGTATTATACTGCCCAATGCACCAGCTACTATCGACTCGGACTATCGAGGAGAAATTAAGGTGATTCTTGCCAATATTTCCTCCGAAACCCAACACATTGCACAAGGCGAACGGATTGCTCAAATGGTCGTAGCACGGCACGAAGTAGTGCAGTGGCAAGTCGTGGAAAATCTAACTAACACCCCACGAAATGAAGGCGGATTTGGCAGCACGGGCAGTTAAAAAAGTAAGTACTATATATTGCACAAAAAAAAATGTGTTACTTAAAGACCCAAATGTATAAAAAACTCGTAAAAACTTACTAACTTTGTCAATTGAAACGGCAATACGCCATCAAGATAGGGCAAAATAAGCCTTTTATATTAATCTTTTCACGTTTTTTGCAGTCTCAACCTATATCACTGTGCCTCTTTCGCTATTAAACTTACTTACTATCGTTCTTTTTCACCGTTCTTATTATTTATCGTTAACCTAAAAATTTATCTTATCGCAAAAATTCTACTTTTATAGCACCTGTAATTTCTTGCGCAGTTTTGTTGCGCCTTTATTTTCCCTAAATGTGCCAAAGTATGAATCTTAAAAACCTAAGCGATAGTAAGCTCGTCAACTTGTATTGTACGGGCAGCGATGATGCTTTGTCTGTACTTATTTACCGCTACCAAGAAAAAATTTATACCTCTATTTATTTGTTGGTGCGCAACGAAGCCTTGGCAGAGGATATTTTTCAAGATACCTTTATTAAGGTCATCGAAACTTTGCGCCGCAAACAATACAACGATGAGGGAAAATTTTTGCCTTGGGTCATGCGTATTGCACACAATCTTTGTGTGGACTATTTCAGAAAAATTAAACGCGTACCCAAAATTGTGACAACAGAAGGTTACGATATTTTTGAGGTATTGCCTTTTGTTGCCGACCAGCCCGAAGTGGCTTTGCAAAGAAACCAAACCGTCGAAACCGTGCGACAGTTGCTTGACCAACTGCCCGAAGAACAGCGCGAAATTGTCATTTTGCGCCATTATGCCAATCTTTCTTTCAAAGAAATTGCAGCAATTACGAATATCAGCATTAATACTGCCTTGGGACGGATGCGTTATGCCCTGCTCAATATCAGAAAAATGATAGCTGAAAAACAAATCGCTTTGTAACAAAACAAAAAACTGCAAAACTCGATTAGATTAAATTTGGTGCTTACTTACCTTGATAGACGATTTTTTATGCTCACCACCTCGCCAAATTCTATGATTTCGTAACCCTGCCCTTTTAAAAACATTGAATCTAAGAATTATTTTGTGTTAAATATAGCCTTTGCATGAGTCATTACTCATCTAAAATCCTCACTTTTTCGTTGTTGTTGTTAGCCATCACCGATTTGTATCCGCAACCTACAAAAGAAAATGACATTTTTTTGTGGGACGATGGCAAAAAAAATAACACCGATTATGCTTATAAAGTATCGGGATTTACCGTAACGTATGAAAACCCAGCTACCACAGATAGCACAGCCAATTATACATATGTTTGGGATTTCGGTGATGGAAACACCTCCGAAATGCCCACAAGTGTCGTACACACTTATGAAACAATGGGCTTCTATCAAACTTGTTTGACCGTATTGGACGAACAAAAAAATGTGGTAGACAAAAAATGCCAATACGTAGAAATTTTAGACCCCAATTTGTGCGATACCAATTGGGAGCCTGTTTGTGGTTGTGATAATCAAACCTATCTCAACCCATGCTTTGCTGCTAATTATTATGGCGTATATTTCTGGACACCCGGCCCTTGCGAAACCATCGACTTTTCGCTCGAAGCAAACTTTACTGCCACAACAATACAATTGGAAGTGCAATTCATGAACACCTCCGTTGGTAATTATGACTCCTACACTTGGAGTTTGGGCGATGGTACAAACACCGAAGCCCGCAATCCTAATCATCACTACAAAGCCGCAGGACAATACGAAGTTTGTCTCACGGTGAGTAGTTTGGTGACCAAACAAGAGCGCAAATTTTGTGATACCCTCACCATTTGCGACACACCACCACCGCCACTCCAAAATCCAACTACTAATACCGCTATGCCCAAAGAAGAGCAATTACCAAAATGACAAAGACACTCGCGTTCATTCGACAAAATTTTTTATTTCTCATATACTTATTTGTTCACTAAAAATGTAGCTTATGAATATCTTATTTAGCGAACTTCGTGAACTCAAAGACATGCTACCACCCGGCAGTATGAACCGCATTGCGCAAGATTTACACATCTCGCCCAATGCGGTTCGCAACTTTTTTGGTGGAACACACTATGAAGCCGAAAATCCCTTTGGCATTCATATCGAAAAATGCCCCAACGGAGCCATTGTCCACATAGAAAACCCTGTTATTTATGACTGTGCCATCGGACTTATTGTCCAAGCTCGCAGGGTGGCAGCATGGAACTAAACACAACAAAAAGTGGCTGTCTATAAACGGAGATAGCCACTTTGTTTTTTGAGTAGGAAATGATTGGAACTAATGGCAAACTGTATATTATGTCATAGAAATTTGCTAATTTTGCACCTCCAAATACACTAAGAAAGATACTGGAGCCTTTCTCTCAAATTTGGCGCATTTTTTGCTATACAGTCATGCAATATTTTAGTCATTCCCCATAAACCTAATCCAAATTATAGAAAATGAAAAATTCTCTATTCCAATATTATCTGCTTTGGGCAATAGTAGGCAGTTTTTTAGGCTGTTTATCTATCCCAACGATGGCACAAGAAGACCCCTGTACTATTGCAGGTTATGTTTTGTCATCCAATGCCAACAACGTTACTTGTCCGGGTGCCGCTAATGGCGTAGCAACAGTGGCAAGTACAGGCTGTCAATGTATGTTTAGTGGTTGTACTTTTTTGTGGGATAACGGACAAACAACCCACACCGCCACAAATCTTGCTGCTGGCTCCTACAACGTGACGGTTACACACCCCAACGGTTGTATTTTGAATACAAGTGTGGTAGTTGCCGAACCTGAACCGTTTATCGAAGAAGTAAGCATCGAAAACGTCACATGTGCTTCGTCTACTAATGGACAATTGTCGGTTGTGCCAACGCTAAGTGCAGGGCTGCTCGATTTTGCATGGAATACAGGCGACTCTACTGCTACCATCAGCAATTTGGTAGTAGGTGCTTATACTGTCACGGTTACAAACGCTTTGGGTTGCACCAATACACGAAGCATGGAAATCTTGGCTCCCACACCTCCTGCGCTACAGATGGCTGCCTCGCCCACATGTGCAGGCATGGCTACAGGTTCGGCGGGGGTTACGGTTCAAGGCGGAACAGCTCCTTTTGCCTACCAATGGAACGACCCCAATAATTGTGTGGTGGCAGTAGCTCCTAATCTGGCGGCAGGCAACTATCTTGTTACTATCACCGATGCCAACAATTGTACTTTTGTAAGCAATCCGATAACTGTAGGTAGCACAACACCCAATGTGGTAGCTACATCGGCGGCAAGCCAAGTGTGTCCTGGTGCCACTGTGCAACTGAATGCTGCTGGTGGCGTGTCTTATGTCTGGAACAACACCACAAGTTTGAGTAATGCCAGTATCAGTAATCCTCTTGCTACTATTCAAAGTCCAACAACCTATATTGTTACGGTCACTACTGCACAAGGCTGTACGGCTACTGCCAATGTGACTATCAGCACCAAAACACCTCCAACTCCTACTGCTACTCCTGCCAACACCACTATTTGCGGGGGCAATCATGTGCAGTTGATGGCAAGCAATAATGGGTCTGCGGCTACCTACGCTTGGTCGCCTTCGACAGGTTTGAACAATGCTAATATCAATGCACCAGTCGCAACGCCTACCAATAGTACCACATATACCGTTGTAGCAACAGCAAGTAATGGTTGTACTGCCAGCACACAAGTTACGGTAGAGGTAATAGCTTGTGCAGTGGGCATGGACGATATTGCCGCCACAGATTTTGTGAGCCTTTACCCCAATCCTGCTACCGACGGTGTGACCATTTGGGTTGAAGCACCCACAAGTACAACCGCAACGCTACAACTATTTGACGTAACCGGCAAATTGGTGTTCCAAAACAAAATTAATACCAATACAACCCAATACATAGCTGTTGACCAACTTCCTAAAGGGGTTTATTATGCCCAAATCTTGACTACTGATAAACAGTATAGACAAGAATTGGTGGTTTGGTAAACATTTTTTAATACCTCTTATCATCGTGGTATTGTCCAATAAAGACGATGCCACGATTTTTTTGTGCGTTCAATAGCTTATTATATCCATAATTTTTGTACCTTTGCATCGCCAATTTGGACAACGATGCGTGTCATCGAGCGTAGTGTTAGGGGTGTTGCCATTGTGCGACTGAGAACATACCCTTCGAACCTGATGCGGATAATACCGACGCAGGGAAACACCAAAACTAAACGCTATTTTGTTTGCAAACAAGATAGTGAGTGTATTGCATGACAACAGGTGGTAATGTATTGAGCAATGAATAGCAATGCATATCTTGTCAAAATCTCTGAATTTATATAACTGCTTGATTATCAGGTTGTTATGTTGTAAGATGTTTTGCAAATTTATGACATTGAGCTATATTTGCTTATCCATCTGTTATATGTTTAACTATCATGCAGCACAAAAAAATGACTGTATTTTTAGGTAATTTGTGCTTAAATTGCGGTTTATTGTAGGTGTGTTTTCTTGTTTATTGGGGGAGATTTTTACCTAATACTGCGCTTTTTTGTTCTTACAAAAAAGCGTTTTTTTATGTATACATCTTATCTTTGGAGGCTTTTTATTTGCTTGTTAATGACTGCCAATGTGGTGGCGCAAAATACGGTGCTTGTGGTAGGCACTATCGAAGATGGCAAATTTAATGTGTTGAGTGCTGCTGCTGTTCGCATAGACTCATTGCCATACGTTTTTACGAATGATGACGGCAAAGTCATCTTGCCACAACTGTCTCATGGCACACACCAATTGCGTGTTTCGCACACGGGTTTTGAACCATACAACAATACATTTGTCGCACCACATGCCGAATTGCAAGTTGTTTTGTCACCAATTTCGCTACAGGTGGTGGAAATTAGCGCTACCCGTAGTCCCAGTTTATTGCTTGCCAACGAGTCGGTTATTGAACAAAAAAACAGTTTGGTTCACCAACGCAATGTGGGACAAGACCTTCCTTTTTTGTTGCAAAACAATACGTCAGTTGTGGTGACTTCTGATGCTGGTACGGGCATAGGCTATACGAGTTTGCGGGTGCGTGGCACCGATGCCACACGAATCAATACAACTATTAACGACATTCCGCTGAATGATCCTGAGTCGCACCAAGTTTATTGGGTGGATATTCCCGACATTGTTGCTGCGACCAATAGTTTGCAAATCCAACGTGGAGCAGGTTCGTCAACAAATGGAGCAGGGGCTTTTGGAGCAAGCATCAATTTGCAGACTCATACTGAAGAATCCGCGCCCTATTTGCAATTAGACCATGCTTTAGGGACGTTTGGGTCACAACGGCACAGCCTTAGCCTCGGCACGGGGACACAAGAAAAATGGAGCGGCGATACCCGTTTGGGCTATATTAGCTCCGATGGTTATGTGGATAGGGCAAGTGCGCGATTATTGTCCTACCACAGCCAAATCCGTTATATGGACACCAAAAATCTATTGAGAATCATGGCTTTCGGCGGACAAGAGCGCACCTACCAAGCATGGGGAGGTGTACCCCAAGAGATTTTGGACACTAATCGCACTTATAATCCCTACACCTACACTAACCAAGTGGACAACTATCGCCAGCATCATTACCAAATACACTACAGCCGCTATTGGAATAGACATTGGACGAGCAAAATTAGCGGACATTATACCAAAGGAAAGGGATATTATGAACAATATGAAATCGACCAAACTTTGGCAGACTACCATATTTATAACACCCAATTTTTGAATGTATCCGACTCGACACTTGCCACTAATAGCGATTTGGTGACCCGAAAATGGTTAGACAACGATTTTTATGGCACAAATGCTGCCCTCCAATACCAAAACAACCGAACCCAACTTATTGCGAATGTGGCATGGAATCGATACGAAGGCAAACATTTTGGCGAGGTAATTTGGGCAATTTTGGCACCCAACAGCCTACCTAACCAACACTATTATGACGGCTTTGGTAACAAAACAGAAACCAATGCTTTTGTGAAAATACAACACCAATGGACACCAAAAATAGGTTTATTTGCCGACCTACAGGCGCGACGCTTGCACTACCAAATTGGTGGTACCACCGACATACAGCAACAGTTGGACTATAATTTGTACTACTTTTTTGTCAATCCCAAAGCAGGTATAACCTATTATTTGCAACCTACCGACCAGATTTCGCTACAATATAGCCGTGCGCAGCGCGAACCCACGCGAAGTAATATTGTGGACAATGATGAATTGCCCTCCTCCGAAACTTTGCACGATTGGGAATTGGGATATGTTCGCAAACAAACACAATACCGTTTGGCGGTCAATGCCTATTATATGTACTACCGAAATCAGTTGGTGCTAACCGGCAATTTGAACGATGTGGGCGCTCCCATACAGCAAAATGTAGCACATAGTTATCGCTCAGGTGTTGAGATAAGCACTGCCTGTCAAATCAATAAACGCTTGTCATGGACAGCCAATGCCACCTATAGCCGCAACAAAATAAGGACTTTTGATTTGCATACAAGCGTTTTTACGCCCGAATGGGACTATGTGAAAGACACAACCCTAACCTACCGAAACACAGACATTGCTTTTTCGCCACGCCTTATTGCTTCGTCACAATGGACTATAGAGCCTTTTCGAAACAACAGCATTCAGTTATTGACCAAATATGTAGGCAGGCAGTTTATTGACAACACTCAAAGCAACAACCGCCAACTATCCGCCTACACGACCACCGATTTGATAGTATCGCAACAATGGCAACCTACTTGGTGCAGGCAGTTAAGTCTTTCAATACAAATCAACAATCTCTTTAATGCTTGCTACGAGTCAAATGCTTGGACTTATTTTATTTTGTTTGAACAAAACAACCAAATTTTGCCAACCAACTATAACAACTATTATCCACAAGCGGGAACGAATGTATTTGTGAAGTTGAGTTGTCGTTTGTGATAGTTTTGTTGGGTGGGTGGTATATACTAAATTGAAAAAATACGGAGCTTTTGGTTTTGTGTGGCAATAATAGATTTCGTACCTTTGCAGCGAAAAAGCTATGAAACCACGTTTTTGTGACCAACAAAGCACCATCATAATCCCGCAAAACTCCAAAACCCCAAACTCCCACCAAAATCGCATTAACAATTGATAATTAACCATTAACAATTAAAATTGTGGGGTTTGGGATTTTACGGATATAGCAAAAACCTTTTATTGTCGCATTTGTGATTTTTTTACCGAGTCAAGTTTCGGTGTTACCTATTTGGGGATTTTACGGATACAACAACTCAACCGCGTAATATCAATTAACAATTAACCATTGATAATTAACAATTAAAATTGTGGGGTTTGGGATTTTACGGATATAGCAAAAACCTTTTATTGTCACATTTGTGATTTTTTTACCGAGTCAAGTTTCGGTGTTACCTATTTGGGGATTTTACGGATACAACAACTCAACCGCGTAATATCAATTAACAATTAACCATTGATAATTAACAATTAAAAAGCCGTTTCCGTGATTTTACCAAGAGAACGTAACCCCCACATTAGCATTCACGCCCATTTCGTCGGCATAATATCTAAATCGGTTAAGGTAGTTGCGATATACCGTGTTAAGCAAATTATTGACATTTGCCACCAATTTTAAACTATATTTTTGTTGTGCCAAAGTCGTAGCGGCATACACATTCAGCAAGGTGTAGCCTTTGGGCGGAGGGACAAAATCTTGGTTTTTCGGAGCCTGTTTTTGCTCCAAAACATTGGTCATGTTGAGTTGCAAATAGGTATTGTAGCGGTGTTCAGAGTTTTTGAAATTGTATTGAATGGCAGTGCTAAATTGCATTGGAGGCATGTTAATCAAATAAGTTTTAGCATCATGATTATAGGCATATAAGTAACTTGTTTTTTGTATAAACTGCCAATTTTTGCTTATTTTGTATTGCACATCAAAATCTGCTCCCGCAAGGGAAGCCCTTGTTTGTTGGTACTGAAACACAGGAAAAGCCCCTGCAATGGTCAAGATAGTACTTTGAGTGGGGTTCAAAAAGATGAAAGTGGGCATATAATTGTAATAAATGCTGACTTCCAAGTCTATTTTGTCTGTAGTTTTGTATTCCAACTGCAAAGTTTGGTGTATAGACCGCTCTGCCTTGAGCGTAGCATCGCCCAATTCATAGGAAGCAGCCCCGTGATGAATGCCGTTGCTATACAATTCGCTGGGGTGCGGCGGTCGCCATGTCGTTGCCCCTTGATAGGACAATTTTGCGGCTTCGTTCCAGTGGTATTGCACCGACACAGACGTGGCTATGCCATTAAACAACAGCGTGGTATCTCCTTCGTCTAAGCGGATAAGCCTGTTTTTGTGGTCAAATCGCAAACCCACTTCCAACTGCCAGCGTTGCTTTTGGTATTGCTCCGTCACAAAAACGCCAAGGTCAAACAAACTTGAGGGCGGCACAAAATTGCGTCCTGCATAAAAATTGTCTTGTTGCAAAGCATTCATGCCCGCCTTAGTATTCCAACGTTTTTGTGCTGTTTGCTGCCATGTAAGGTCAGCAGTGATGGTGCGGCTTACCAACTGCATATCGGGTGCATTATTATTGTTGCCGCTACCTCCGCTGCTTCGCTTCACATCATATTCCGAGCGACGGTTAAATTGATAAGCTGCCAACAACTGCCATTTCCCTAATCGTGTCGATTGATAAACCTGCCGCCAACGCACCAGCTCATGCTCTATTTTTTGCTTAGGTCTGTTGATGCTATAGCTAAAAGTATCGGGAGCAAACGGACGGTCTGCCAAAAAAGCCTGCTGCAAATCGGTTAAATTGCCAATATGTGACCCCGAAAAAATCCCTAATTGGGCATTATACTGACTATAATAGCAGTCTGTTTGATAGTATTTGCCACTATACCCCATGTTGTACGAAAAATTATAGTGCTGTGTGGCAGTATTGGCTAAGTAGTAGTTGGGTGTTTGCACATTGCCACTTCTTTGCAAAGTCCCCTGTAAACGCCACGCCAAAGTAGGTATTTTTTTTACTGCCGCTTCTATTTTGGCAGCCACCGTCCCGCCCCAGCCATTGCTATTGCCCATCAACAAAGCACTACCCGCCAATTTTGACGTTTGTGGCAGAGGGTTAGCTTCGGTCAAAACGATTCCCGCAATAGCGTCGGAGCCGTATTGTATAGCCGCCGCACCTTTCACAACTGCTACCCTATCGTTAGCTAAAATATCAATTTCGGGTGCGTGTTCGGCACCCCACTGTTGTCCTTCCTGCCGCACACCATTGTTAAGCACCAATACCCTTTGACTGTGCAAGCCGTGAATCACAGGTTTAGCAATGCTGTTACCTGTTTGTAAACTATTTACTCCTGAAATACTACTTAGGGCTTGTGCCAAATTTTGGTTTTTTCGTTGGTCAAAATCTTGCTGTGAGACCACCGTTTGTGCTATAGCATGGTCGTGCGAATGCCCATCGCTGCCCACCTGAATTTCCTGCAATACATTATTTTGGTGTGGCATACTAATATGTATAATGGTGTCATGCTGCAAAACCAAAGTTTCAATATGGTCTTGACAAGCCACATGACTACAAACCAGCGTATAATTGCCTTTGCAAAGGTGCGATAGGCGATAATTACCCATCGAATCGGTCAATACACTTTGTTGAGTCTCCAAAACCTGCACCAACACCGCCAGCAAAGGTTCGCTCGTGTCCGTGTCCGTCACCGTGCCACTAATGTTATATGGACATTCCGTCAAAGGCATTGCTTGAATGCTTGTACAAAATCTTCCGCCAATTATTAACACAACAGAAGCTATTGTCAAAAAAATATAACGCATATTTTTTGTTTCAAAATAGGGATAAAAATTCTCCAAATACAGCCATTTTGACCATAATGCGGTGCAAAGATACAACAAAACCCAATAATTTGCAACAATGTTGCAAAAATAAATTTCACGAATGCCACCTACACACATTCGGGCTGTTTTTGCAAAACAAAATAGGTATAAAAACCAAACCCTTCGCGAGTTCATCGAAAAACAGGACACCGTAGAGACTTATCACACCAACCCAAAAGCATTTACACACCGCCCTACCTTAGATTTCCCTAAAATGGTATATTTGTTGCTCTCCAACATGACCAAGACTATTGTTAATTGTCAATTGTTAACCCGATTTTGGTGGGTGCTTTAGGTTTTGGGGTTTTGCGAGATTATGATGTTGCTTTGTTGGGTGTATTGGTGAAATCCCAAAACGAGCATGATAATTGTTAATTATCAATTGTTAATTGTTAATGGGTGTTACGCGGGTGGCTTGTTGTGTTTGTGAAATCCCAAAACGAGCATGATAATGGTTAATTATCAATTGTTAATTGTTAATACGCGTTACGCGGTTGGCTTGCTGTGTTTGTGAAATCACAAACCTACATCTCCTGAAACCGCTATTTGCCAAAAATTTTACAAATAGGGTTACACAAAAATTTTGCTCTATTTGTAAAATCCCAAATGCGACAAAAAACGTTTAGACCTCTATCTGTAAAGTTACAAAGGCGGGTTTTTAATTGTTAATTGTTAATGGTTAATTGTTAATTTTGTTTGGGTGGGAGGGTTGTTGTGTTGGTGAAATCACAAAAACCAATCTCCTGAAACCGCTAATTGCCAAAAAATTTACAAATAGGGTTACACAAAGATTTTGCTCTATTTGTAAAATCCCAAATGCGACAAAAAACGTTTAGACCTCTATCTGTAAAATTACAAAGGCGGGTTTTTAATTGTTAATTGTTAATGGTTAATTGTTAATTTTGTTTGGGTGGGAGTGTTGTTGTGTTTGTGAAATCACAAAAACCAATCTCCTGAAACCGCTATTTGCCAAAAATTTTACAAATAGGGTTACACAAGGTTTTTGCTGTATTTGTAAAATCCCAAATGCGACAAAAAACGTTTAGACCTCTATCTGTAAAGTTACAAAGGGTATGCTAAAGGGTTTTTGCTGTATCTGTAAAATCCCAAAGCCAACAAAAAACGTTTAGACCTCTATCTGTAAAATTACAAAGGGTATGCTAAAGGGTTTTTGCTGTATTTGTAAAATCCCAAATGTGACAAAAAACGTTTAGACCCCTATTTGTAAAGTTACAAAGGCTATCCTAAAACCATTTTATTTTTTGGGGAAAATTAAAATTTCAAACATCATTTTACCCATGTCTATTCGTAAAATTCCAAAGCCAACTAAACCCAACGGGGTGACATGATTATAGCCGCACCATAGCACCAAAATCGACAAAAACCCCAATGGAGTGACATAGTACAGGCATTCATTGGGATCATATCACCCTTTCAGGGTTTTAAACATGATGGTTGGTTTTCTTTTTCTATAAACTTATCACCCTTTCAGGGTTGTTTTTAATTGTTAATGGTTAATTATCAATTGTTAACCCGATTTTGGTGGGTGCTTTAGGTTTTGGGGTTTTGCGAGATTATGATGTTGCTTTGTTGGGTGTATTGGTGAAATCCCAAAACGAGCATGATAATTATTAATTGTTAATGGTTAATTGTTAATGGGTGTTACGCGCTTGGCTTGTTGTGTTGGTGAAATCCCAAAACGAGCATGATAATGGTTAATTATTAATTGTTAATTGTTAATAGGCGTTACGCGGGTGGGGTGTTGTGTTGGTGAAATCCCAAAGCAGGTAGCACGGAGGCTTGTATCATTGAAAAAAAACATCTATAGAACCCAAAATTGCTCCGTAAAGTAGGTTTTTAACACTACTTTACGTAGCAATGCACTTGTATCGGTGAAAAAAATTA
>JAEUUX010000159.1 GCA_016787295.1 Chitinophagales bacterium | reverse complement strand
TGCCTCCTGTGTCGGCAATAAGTGCAAAGGATCGTGAATTGGTTCGTCAATGGATACTATATGGTGCGCCAATGACCGAAGCAATAGACAACGAATCAGCAATAGAAGAGTTTTACAATGGCGGAGGTTTGCCGCGCATCGAATCTTTAGCTCCACCTGCTCCCGGACAAGGTTTCCAGATATATTTAGGTACTTTGTTCATCGAACCCGGACAAGAGTACGAAATCATTAAAAAACAAGAAATTCCTTTGGGTGATTCTTTAGAAATTGTAGGTATTGAATGTTCGATGAATCCTTTCTCGCATCATTATGGCGTATCTATTTTCCGCAATCCTGATTTTGCTAGCGATGCTCCCGAAGGTATACGTCCTATTACTAATTTGGGCGATGCCTTAGATTTCTTTTACAATTCGTCGTATGTGGCTGGGGCGCAGAGTGCGCACAACGAAACATTTTTACCCGCAGGCACGGCTTTTAGATGGGATATTGGAACAACCCTCAACCTCAATTACCACATCTATAATTACAGCAACACAGGTGTTTTGCCTGCCGAAGCCTATATCAATTTCTATACACAACCACGTGGAATAGCCGCCCATCATATGGAAACAGCTACCATTATGCAAGCCAATCCATTTAGTTTGTTTTTACAACCCAATGGACAAGATACTACTTTTACGATGAGCCATTTTGAAAATAATTCTAACAAAATCATGAACGTTTGGTTGCTCAATTCACACACCCATAGCAGAGGGAAAGATTTTGATATGTATTTGCGCAATCCCGACGGCACACGTGGCGAGCAAATCTATGAAGGTTTTTTTAATGGCGATTATAGTTTCAACCAAGGATATTTTGATTATAGTCACCCACCTGTCCGCCACTTTGAGCCTTTGCTATCTGTGCCATTCAAAGATGGTTTTGTTATGGACGGCACGTTTAATAATCCAGGTCCAAATCCTATTACCTTTGGCATGAGTGTCAATAACGAAATGTTTATTGCCTATATGCTCTATACCCTCGACTCCATTAACACTTCCATAGCAACGCCCGCTTTTCCACAAAATCCCGACCTACAAATTGCTCCTAACCCATCAAATGGTTTGTTCAATATTGCTTATAACAACTATGAATCAGGCAAAGTGAACATCCTTGTCACCAATATGTTGGGCGAAACA
>JAEUUX010000158.1 GCA_016787295.1 Chitinophagales bacterium | reverse complement strand
TGCCTCCTGTGTCGGCAATAAGTGCAAAGGATCGTGAATTGGTTCGTCAATGGATACTATATGGTGCGCCAATGACCGAAGCAATAGACAACGAATCAGCAATAGAAGAGTTTTACAATGGCGGAGGTTTGCCGCGCATCGCACCTTTAGCTCCACCTGCTCCTGGACAAGGTTTTCAGGTTTATTTAGGCACTTTATTTTTAGAACCCGGACAGGAGATAGACATAGTGAAAAAACACGAAATTCCTTTAGGAGATTCTTTGGAAATTGTAGGCATTGAATGTTCGATGAATTCTTTTTCGCACCATTATGGTGTGTCTGTCTTCCGAAATCCCGATTTTGCTATTGGTACTCCCGAAGGGGTAAAAGATCTTGCAAGTATAAGCGATGCTTTAGACTTTTTTTACAAATCAACATTCGTCACCGGTGCTCAAACAGCGCAAAGTCAAACCTTTTTACCTGCTGGCACAGCATTAAGATGGTATGAAGATGCTACTCTCAATCTAAACTACCATGTTTATAACTATAGCAACACAGGCATTCTTCCTGGCGAAGCCTATATCAATTTCTATACGCAACCACGTGGAACAGCCCCACATAATATGGAGACCGCTACCATTACCCAAGCCAATCCGTTTGTTTTGCAGGTATTACCTAATGGACAAGATACTATGTTCACGATAAATTACTTCCAGAATAATTCTAACAAGATATGGAACGTTTGGATGCTTACATCGCATGTTCACAGTCGCGGTAAAGACTTTGACATATACCTGCGTAAACCTGACGGCACACGCGGCGAGCAAATCTATGAAGGATTCTTCAACGAAGATTATACCTTCAATCAAGGCTATTATGACTATGCTCACCCTCCATATCGTCATATAGAGCCATTATTACCTGTGTCTCTAAAAGATGGGTTTATTATAGATGCTACATTCAATAACCAAAGCGCTGATACTGTTAATTTTGGAATGAGTGTGCATGACGAGATGTTTGTGACCTATATGCTCTATACCCTCGACTCCATTAACACGTCCATAGCAACGCCCGCTTTTCCACAAAATCCCGACCTACAAATTGCTCCTAACCCATCAAATGGTTTGTTCAATATTGCTTATAACAACTATGAATCAGGCAAAGTGAACATCCTTGTCACCAATATGTTGGGCGAAACA
>JAEUUX010000125.1 GCA_016787295.1 Chitinophagales bacterium | reverse complement strand
TTGCTAAACATACACAATCCGTGCGACCAGGGCGTTCTAACAAACGCAAAAAAAAGCCATATAGAGCAGTTAATAACTACACCCTTGTAAACTATAAACGGGTGGCGTAAGTGCTTACCCTAACTTAATGACATTGCCCTTTCGGGTCGGGCTTTACGAGGCTTCGCTCCGCTTCGGTGCAAGCACCTGCCTAACGGCAGCCTCTACAATCCCTAACGCGCTTCGCCACTCACACGCTTTGTCATAGTTCTTTTTTTTGCGGCGGCTTACGCCCTTCGCATTTTTCGTTTCAGCCAACGTGACCCTTCCACCACCTACAGCGTCTACAAAAGCACTAAAATATCATCGATGAAAAAACTCAAAAAAATACTACTGGTGGCAGCCACCGAAGCAGAAATAGCCCCTTTTTTGGCAAAAGCACGCCTCACTCCCATTGGTTATTACCAACACACCTACCACATCGGCACTTTCGCCGACCATCACCTCAGCGTTTTGATAACAGGAGCAGGCATTTTATCCACCGCTTTTGCTTTGGGCAACCTCCTCAGCCGCGACCATTTTGATGTGGTATTGCACGCAGGCATAGCAGGCAGTTTTTCAGAACAATATCCTATAGGTAGTGTGGTGCAAATAGTGACCGACTCTTTGGGTGATGCTGGTGCCGAAGACCACGAGCAGTTTATCCCACTTTCGCAACTACCTTTCTTTGATGCCAATGCTTTTCCGTTCCAGAACGGACAACTCCACAATCCCCAACCACAAACCTTTGCCGTTGCCGCCGCTTTGCCGCAAGTAAGTGGCATAACGGTCAATGCCGTCAGCGGTTGCGAGCGAACCATCGCCTTGCGAAAAAATATTTTTGCCGCCGACATAGAAACAATGGAAAGTGCTGCGCTTTTTTATGCGTGTTTGTGGCACGATATTCCTTTTTGTAGCCTCCGCAGCATCTCCAACATCATCACACCCCGCAATACAGCCGAGTGGCAAATACCTTTGGCTATCGAACGCCTTGAGGAATGTTTGGTGCGGTGTTTGGAAGACTAAACCCAAGACACACAAAACAACAAGAATATACATACAAGCCATCAGATGTTTCAGAAACGTCTGATGGCTTTGTTCTATTTTGTCTTGTTTGTTTTTTTGCTTGCTCGTTTATTTACCAAATTTTATTTCGCCTTTGGATAGTTTGGCTAAGAAGGTTTTGAGTTCTTCGCCTATCAATTGTTTATTATATGGGGATAATTGAGGATTTCCTTCCAAAGCTAATGTTTGTAAGTTGGTGAGTTTGGTGATGTTTTTAGGTAGGGTTTGGAGTTGGTTATCACTTAAACTTAATGTTTGTAAGTTGGTTAGTTTGATGATACTTTCAAATAAGGTGTTGAGTTGATTACCGCTTAAACTTAATGTTTGTAAGCTGGTTAGATTACCTAAACTTTTAGGTAGAGTTCGGAGTTGATTAAAGTTTAAATACAATTCTTGCAATTTGGTTAAATTCCCTAAATTTTTAGGTAGAGTTCGAAGTTTATTTCCACTTAGCCCAAGTGTCTCCAATTCGGTTAGATTAGTAAAACTTTTAGGTAAGTGACTAAATTGATTTCCCGTTAAAACTAACCATTGCAAATTGGTTAGATTGCCAATGTTTTTAGGTAAAACTCTAAGATCATTTGTCCATAAACCCAGTCTTTGCAAATTGGTTAGATTGCTAATACTTTCTGGCAAAGAGGTAAGGCGATTAATACCTACAATTAGTGTTTGTAGCTTAGTTAACTTGCCAATATCTGTGGGTAAGGAAGTGAGATGATTGCGGTATAAATCTAGTGTTTGCAATGTACTTATGTTACAAATACTCTCTGGCAGACTACTAAGTTGGTTATCTTCTAAATCTAACTTTTTTAAGTTGATTAATTTACCAATGCTTTCGGGCAATACCTTCAAGCCATTCTTTCTTAAATTAAGCACCTGCAAGTTAGTTAGATTACCAATGCTTTCAGGTAAGGAATCGAGTTTATTATTGTTGATAGAGTTAAAGGTTTCATTACTTAAATCCAGTGTTTGCAAGTTGGTTAAGTTGCCTATACTTTGGGGCAATGCTCTCAGGTCGCTATCTGCTAAATTCAGCACTTGCAAATTGGTCAGATTACCCAAACTTTCAGGTAAAGTACGGAGTAGCGTTTTTTCTATATCCAATCTTTGTAAGTTAACCAGATTACCTAAACTTTCAGGTAGGGCGGTAAAAAGATTATATACCAATAACAACACCTTTAGTTGCCGCTGTTCGCACACTATTTCGGGCAACGCCTCTAAGTTTTGAAAACTCAAATCCAAAGCAACTATATCTGGAGTTAAATCTTCAATATTGTATGCCACCCGATAGGCATTACCCAAAGTGTCTACTAAGTAGTTTTCAGCTTCTTTTGTCACTTTTGCAAAACCTCTGTAATCAAACTGTTCGATTCTTCGCAAATCACTTAACTTTTTTAGTGTATCACCATTTTTGTCGATGATATAGTATTTGTCTGCAACAATAGACAGGGTAAAATTTGCATCTTTGTCTATTTGGGCTTTGCCGTTGTTGTGCCATAGCACCATTGTAAG
>JAEUUX010000105.1 GCA_016787295.1 Chitinophagales bacterium | reverse complement strand
TTTCTGAAAATAGCAACGATAAGAAAGTATTCAAATAAACCCTGAAAGGGTGATAGGTTTATAGCAAAAAAACGGAGCAAAAAAAGGTATAAACCCCGACGGGGTGAAATTTGTCATGTTTTGTCGAATAATGTGTCACCCTGTCGGGGTTTATGTTAATTATTCTATTATTTTGAGGCTATAAACTTGTCACCCCGTTGGGGTTATTATTGTTTTTAACTTGTAATCTTGTCAGCTAATTGGTTTGTTTTGATAGTAACAAATAACACCTTGATAAGGTCGTTATCAGATTGTCATTATCAAAATATTATTTCGCATTTGTCATTTTTTTAGAACAACACAAGCTAAAACTACTTTTTAATGTCGTTATCAAAATTACATAAAAAACTTAAACATTAGACTTGTAACAATACAAACCATATTGAGCAAAAAATAAGAACCACTACTTTCTCATTGTCAACAAAGTTTCCACGAATTATACCATGATACTTCATGGCTTCTCAAAAATTTACAACACAAAAAAACCGCTCCTGCTAACAAAGCAGGAACGGGTAGGTAAAACAAAATAGCATGGCAAAGAACAATACCACGCACTATTGTTCTTGTCCCAACCATTGTATGAAACCTTTAACATGTCCAGCAGCAATGTTTATCATTCGTCCATCGAGCAGGACAATGAAGCCTTCTTTGCGGTACTCTGCAACGTATTTCCGATTCACTATATAACTTCTATGAATACGGTAGAAATCTTTGGGTGGCAGTTGTCGCTCTATTTCACCCAAAGTTTCCGAGCTACCTTTATAGTTTTTTGCAGTAATTATGTGGATATAGGTCACTGCACCTTTTGCCTCCAAAAAAATAATGTCTTTGAGCGGAATAAATTCAATGCCTTTTAGAGTAGATAATTTGTAGAACAAAGGCTGTGGTTTTTGCATAGCAATGTATTGTTCTGCCCGCGCAACAGCCTCTTTTAGTGCCACTATACTAATGGGTTTTTTGATGTAGTGTACGGCATGTAGGCGGTACGATTCCTCGACATATTTGTCATAACCCGTAAAGAAAATAATGGCAATATCTTGCCTGCCATAACTCTCTATCAGTTCGATTCCTCCACCAGAGGCATCGTTGAGTTCGATGTCCAAAAAAACCAAGTCGGGTTTCTGTGCTTCGAGCAGGGCGAGTCCGTCGCGAAAATTGCCTTCTGCTCCCACAATATTTACCTGTGGGCAGTGGTTTTGCAGGTGCAGGGTTAGTAGTTCACGAGCTGCTATTTCGTCGTCGATAATAACAGCTCTAATTTCTGTTGACTTCATTGTTGCATAGGTATTGTGTGGTTCTATTGCAAATAGTGCAAACTAATTTTGACAAGCGTACCTTTTGATTCGCCAGCATCATCGGTTTTGTCTATAAGCTCTACATAAATGCGCATGTTTTCGTGCATATTCACCGTGTTTTGTAGCTCCTCTATGATTTGCATACCACGCGAGATATGCGTTTTTTTCATTTTGGTCTTAATGGCATTTGCTTCTTTTCGCCCAATACCATCGTCGTCCACAAGGCAATAGATGATGTTGTTTTCCTTAAAAACATCAATAGTCAAAGTACCGGGTCGTTTTAGGTACAAAAGCCCATGATTAATGGCGTTTTCAGCTAAGGGTTGTAGGAGCATCGCCGGAAAATACTGCAATTCGTCAATAAGTTCAGTTTTTATGTTGATGTGGTAAGAAAAACGTTGCGGAAAACGCAAACTTTCCAAATCTAAATAGGCTTGCAAAAGTTCTAATTCCTCTGCCAAAGGGATAAAACGGCGGCGCGCGGCTTCGAGATAAAGACGGTTGAGAATGGCAAATTTGGCTAAGTATTCGTTGGCAGAAAAACTATCAGAACGGGCAATGAACAACTGAATGGCATTGAGTGCGTTGTTCATGAAATGTGGATTCATTTGCGATTGCAGGATTTGCAGGCGCATCGTAGCAAATTCGTTGCGCAGTTGCTCTTGTCGTCGCACAAAACGGATACGTAACTTATATGCTATCCACAACAGTGCTGCTATGCTCACTATTGCCAACAACCTAAACCATGTTTGTTGCCACCAAGGTGGTAGAATCGTGAACGAAAGTTGCTCCACAGCCGTTTCGTTACCATCAATATCGCGCGCCTTCACCTCAAAACGATACTCGGCAGGCGAGGCAAGTGGAAACTCGCGGTGCAATGCTGTTGTCGTTTGCCAAGGTGTTTGTTCGTCATCATCTTTCACCATTCTATAACTATAGGTAATTTGGCGGTTGCTCCGATACGACAAACAAACATAGTTAATAGCTACATTGTTTTCTTGGTAATTCCAAACAGAGGTTTTTCCATCAATAGGCAACATTCGCGAAATTTTGTTAACACTAAAATCAGTGAAATACAACAATGGTGCGTGGCTACTGTCGTTGCCGATTGTGCGTGGAACAAAGCGATTAATTTGTGTCAGCCCATTAGCTGTACCAATATATAGCAAAGAATCGGAAGCATAAACCGAAAACGTTTCGTTCGTAGGCAAGCCTTGTGTTACTGACCATTGTCGAATATGCGTCTGTGATTGGGACTGCAAAAGTTCAATTTCATAGACACCCTGGTTGCTCGAAGCCCAAACAGTATTTTTCGAATCAATAAATAAGTTCTTGATACTCTTGTGGTCAATACCAACAACAAGGCTATACGCGGAGGTGTCGCCCTGCAAAAATCGTTTTTGCTGGTCAGGTGTAAGATAGTATACGCCTGCTCCATTCGTTGCTACCCACAAATTATGACAGTCATCTATTGCCATATCACTGATACTCACCTTTAAGGGCGAAAGATAGCTATAATGTGCGTTCATAGTATCTATTGTTCCATTTTGTAAAGTACGAATGCCCGTGTGTGTTCCCATAAACAAATTACCTATTGCGTCTTGTGCCAAAGCATAATTGCGCGTACTATTCGAAAACATCTCTAAACAATATATCCCCGGCGAACAATCGGTCATTAACAAAGCCGATTGAGAAGCAGATAAAAAAATTTGTTGCTTATTAGTATATTTTATCTTTTTCAGTCCCATTTCCCAGTATACCATTTCGTTGGTGCGCGGTTTGGGAAAATGGCTTTTTTTAGTCGCAATAGCGTTCGAGCTAATAGAAATATGTTTGTTAATCTGCTGCAAACCCGATAAAGCGACAAACAAGGTATGGTCATTACATACCACAATTAACACATCATCATGCGTTATAACAATTTGTCGAATATACCTCCAAAAAGGCTTACCCAAAGGAAGTTGATACAATTGATTGTTGTCAATATAATAAATATAGCCGTCCGAATTTGCAAAAAAAACGCTACCGTGCGAATCAACAGCAATAGAACGGATTTGTTGCGACGAAACGGTCTTAAACAAACGATTACGCAAAGCCTCCTGAGTCAGCATATACAAACCATTATTTTTGGTCGTAATCCACAAATTACCTTCTCTATCCTCAAAAACCGTATTGACATCGTAGTTTTGTAGAAAGTTATATTCCTCTAAACGCTCCAGTTGGTCATTCAATACAAATTGTTCTCTTTGGGTCAGCACCAGCAACTTATCATCAGCAATAATATCCACCCTTATCAAGTGATTATTTGGAACATCGGTGTAGGCAGCAATGCTTTTGGCAATCCGAAAATCGGGCGTATCCAAATAAATTGTATCGTTCAGAGAGTAAATAAAGCGTTTTTCATCGTTCCAACATTCATCAAAAGCATTTTTCAAGGTTAAATGTTGGTAAACATTGCCCATATTTTTCTGCAAAATCTGCACAGTTTCGCATTGCGGGTCACAAATTTCTTGTTCCTGTACATACCACAAAGTTGAGGTTGTGTGTCCGTTCAATCCCCAAATATAAGAATCTAACCAAAAATCCTCGCCCGTTCGCGTATTAATTAGCATTCGTCCATATGTACTTGCCCACACATCACCTTGCCACTCATGAAAAGCAATAGGATAATAATAAGAAAGAAGGTGTGGATATTGCAAGGCATGTATTTTTTGGTCGCTATAATCAAAATAACAAAACTGTGGCAGGTAGGTATGTAGCCAAATTCGCCCTTTGCTATCCTCCGTAAAATCCCACACATCATTATAAGGCAAACCGTCTTGCGTCGTAAAAGTCTTGAAACTATAGCCATCAAAACGCGCAATACCCATGTCCGAACACACCCAAACATAGCCTTTACTATCCTGAAAAGCCCGATACAAGAAAGACGAAGGCAAGCCGTCATCTACCGTAAAATGCAGCAAATGCGGATCTTGCGCCCAAAGCAACGTAGCTTGGAACAGCAAGCAAAATAAGCCAACAAAAACCAAACGTCCACTACAACTAATACCTTCCATAGACATACAATAAAAAAAAGTAGAGAAAATTCAGAAATTTTCTCTACCACTTTTTAGGTGTTTGACCTTATTAGAAATTTATAGATAGCCCCAAAGATGGTGCAAAAGAAAACCAATAACACCCACAAAGTCATGCGATTCATTATTATTTTTTTGGGCGTTTCCCTGCGGGTCGGGCTTTACAGGGCTTCGCTAACGCTTCGGTGCAAGCACCTGCCTGCGGCAGCCCCTCCAATCCCTAACGCGCTTCGCCATTCCAAATTTATACCCATTGCTATTTTGCGGCGGCTTACGCCCGCCATGGACAACAACTACGCCCCTAAAATACCCTCATAAATCCGATAAATTTTTTGCGCAGCATGATCCCATTGTAGATTTTCTACCTCCGATTTGCCCATTTGTTTAAACATTTCCGAAATACCCTGATAGTGCAGCAAACCATAAATAGAATCTGCCATCGCATCTATATCCCAAAAATCTACCTTAATAGCATGATTCAACACCTCCGCCACACCCGATTGTTTCGAAATAATAACAGGCACATTCGAGCGCATAGCCTCCAAAGGCGAAATACCAAAAGGCTCCGACACCGACGGCATCACATACACATCACTAATCGCAAACATACGGTCAACTTCTTGCTCCCGCAAAAAACCCGCAAAATGGAAGCGCGACGACAAACGCAACTGCGCCACGCGCCGTATAATCTTGTACAACATATCACCACTGCCCGCCATCACAAAACGAACAGAAGGGTCGCGCTGCATCACCTTGTGCGCTGCCTCAACAAAATAATCGGGTCCTTTCTGAAAAGTAATGCGCCCCAAAAAAGTGACAATTTTTTCGGGCAATATTCGCTCATATTGCTCCCTATCCTGCTCCTGTTGCACCACGCCATTATGCACCGTCATCACTTTGTCGGCAGGCACGCCATAGCGGTTTATCACAATGTCACGCGTAAGGTTGCTCACACACACCACACAATCAGCAGCGTGCATACCTTCGCGCTCTATGTCATAAATACGCTGATTCACATGCTCGCCACTTCGGTCAAACTCAGTAGCATGAACATGTGCAACAATAGGTTTGCCGCTCACCGCCTTGGCAGCAATGGCAGCAGGATAAGTCAGCCAGTCGTGCGCATGAATAATATCAAACGTTTGTTCGCGCGCAATTTTTGCCGCCACCACCGCATAGCGCGATACTTCTTGGTAAAGGTCTTTGCCATATTTGCCCGAAAACTCAAAGCGTTGTGCAAAAACCGATTCGTTAATATCTGTTCGGTCGTGTAGCCTTGCATCAGTCAAACGCTCATACTCCTGCGGCGAAAGATATGGAACCAAATGAACACCTACTTCCAAATAGGTCATCTGTTTCCAAAACTCTTGGTAAAAAACATCTTTGAACTGTATCTCCTGCTCACTTGCATTCATTAAGCGAACAGCCTCTTGGTCTTCATCTCCAAACGCCTTCGGAACAACAAAGATGATGTTAGTTCCCAATTTAGCCAATCCTTTCGTTAGACCAAAACAAGCTGTCCCTAAACCGCCAGAAATATGTGGTGGAAACTCCCAGCCGAACATCAACACACGAGGATTTGTAGACATAATCGGTATTTTAACAATGACATAAAACTGCGCACAAAGGTAAACCTTTTTTGTGACATTCTTGCTTTTGTGTAGTTTATCTTGTTGTTAATTTTATTGTCTTCAAACTCAAAAATGCTTACCTTTGCGGTTGCAATTGTGTTGGTTGTACCTAAACTTTGTTTTTGTCCATGAATTTTCTATTTATTTTTGTTGGTGGTGGTTTGGGCAGTTGTTGTCGATATGGGGTAGTCTTGCTGTGTCGGGCAGGCGATTTTCCGCTGTTTGTTGCCACTTTTTTGGTCAATGCCTTAGCTTCTTTTGTGTTGGGCTATGTTTTGTCTACTCATCAAAGCTTGGGTGTTGACAATCGTGCTTTGTTGTTACTTACCACAGGTTTTTGTGGTGGTTTTAGCACTTTTTCTACCTTTAGTCAAGACAATTTGGTGTTGTTGCAACAAAATCAAGGTTTATTGACCGTTTTTAATATTCTATTGAATGTTGGTATTTGTCTGATAGCCGTTGCATTGGGGCATAAATTGGGTAAATAGCGGCATTATACTGTCCAACAAAAAAACGCTGCCCTCATACGAAGGCAGCGTTTTCGGATTTATGTTAAAAACCATACCCTTTGAAATCTTCGCTGAACTCGTTGGTAGCGAATTTGGGGTTAATAACTAGGTCGTAGAACTCATATTGCTCAAACAATCCTTTGCTATCTTCCATTTTTTGATAAATAGGAAGGTATGTCTTTTGGTCAATATAAATGGTAGTTTTAGGAGAATAAGAAGTAGGGATTTTTAGGACTTGTCCTGCTTTGATGTCAAAAAAATCATCGACACCTTTGTTGTTTTCCAATATCATATACTCCGCAACTTGTTTTTCGCGAGCAATGTCATACAAACTTTGCCCTGCTTTGACTGTATAATTGACAAAGGTAAAGGTAGGGTCGTTGATTTGCACTACATAACAAGCTTTGCCGTCAAAAGTAGTGTTGCCATGCAACGAAAAAGCCTGATTGAACTGCATGCCAGCTTTGTTCATCGCTGCTTGTATAAGTTTCTTAAACTTCTGGAAGCCGCTGTCTGAGGGTGGGTGATGTTGCGACTTCATAACATGGCTACTCGTAGGTGCTAAATTGACATTCACATACGGAAAGCCGTTGGGTTTGATGTGACATTTGCCGCCATACATAGTTGGACAATACAACATCTCTATATTTGCACCTTCGGCAGGCGCTAATGTTTTGATATAGACCTTAAGCGGACTGACTTGCAGTTTTGTGGCAACTTCTGCAATGTTCCATTTACCGCCGACTAAGCGTTCTTTGAACTTCATACGATAGCTCAAGGTCTTGGCGTTGTCTATGGCTGCCATTGTTTTGTTTAAAATCTGTTTGACATCTTGTGCTACTGCTATTTGACAAAATAACACACCGACTACAAAAAACAATAAGACTCGTTTCATCAATTAATTGGGTTTATGATGGGTTATCGATTGTATAGGAAACAAAAAACGCTGCAAATATAGGCATTTTTGGAAATAAAACGCTTTTTTTCGTTTATTCAACCCTATTTTTTGCCTTTTTGTAGCTTATCCGAAGCCTAACGCATTTTGTAGTTGGCTTATTGTGTGTTATTTATTTTTTTTCACCCCAAAATTAAAACAAAAAAACTGTGTTTTGTTGGCATGGTGGTGCTATTCTAAGACCAAATGTTTGTTGCGCGGATATTTAACCGAATAACGCAATAATAATTTCTTCTCTTGGTTAGGTGGCACATTCAGTTTCCATTTAACCAAGCCTGTTGTTTCGTTGCGTTCGGCTTCGCGGTCGGTCTCCACGTCTATATCCATATCTTTGTCGGTCGAAATCGGATATTGGTCTTCGATGGTGAGGTCGATGTTTTGCTTTTTGGTGTTGCGCACATGAAGGTCAAAAGCGCGCGTTTCTGTTCTGTTGCTGCCAAGAAAGGTTTGTTTGTTGTAATCTTTTTGTTTGGTGCGTGTGACCACAATGCTTTTGTCGCGCCCCAACGATAAAAACAAAGTATCATCTGTTTGGCGCGGATTGAGTTGTGATTTACCGACAAACGTACCTTCAAAAAACAAATTAGCCTCGCCATTCAGCAAATTGAGCGACTCCCATTCCTGAATTTCTGCCGTTAAAAAGGCATCTTTGTCCAATTTTGGGGTGCAGTAGTAGCGATAGCTTGCAGGCACTTCGTATTGCACCACATCGACTGTATAGGTCTTGCCGTCATTAGGCACGGTATAAGGTAATTGTATGTTAAATTCTATATTGGTAGGCGTGTCGTTGATATCGGCATTACTTCCTATAACTTTGTTGGCAGGAGCCGCTGAACCCGCTCTTACTTTTGCACCATCGATATAATAATCTTGAGAACTACTGCGCGAAGCTTTAACTACGTTTCCTTCTTTATCATATACGCCTGCTGTTTGTGAAGCAATGCTTCCTACATTCCTTGTTGGTAGGTTTTGTATTTCTTCTTTTGTAATAGTTCCGCCTGTTGCCGTTTCATCTGCTTGCAATATGGGTGTTTTATAGGCGGTAATTTGTACTTCATTTAAGATTACCTCTTCATCTTGCAAGAAAACATCTACGTGTGTGGTACTATTGTTGTACGTAATTATATCGGCTATTTCTTGTTTGGCATAACCAACAAACGATATTCTAAGGGTGTGATTACCTTCAGGAATAGGTTTCATGCTATAGAAACCATCGAAGTCTGCTTGCGCGCTGGCTTGGCTTCCATTTATAAGCGTTGTAACATTTGCAAAAGGTATGGGTTCTTGTGTTTTAGCATCTTTTACGTATCCTTCTATGGTGCCACCATTTTTACCATTGTTGGTATTGTAGCTATAGTAAACCGCAGATTGATAGCGGCTGCCCGTATAGCTGTTCCCAAAGCGCAACAGCCATGGCGAAAGTTCGGGTTTGCTTCCACCCAAAGCGGGATTACCTGTCGAGAGTTTGAGTTGCACATTTTTCCAGTCTTCGCCCGATTGTTGCTGCACGTTGGCTTTATATTGCAGTTGGATAGGCGAAACAATGTCTTTGGCGCGAATGTCATATGTGGCGAACCATGAGGCTTGTTTGACCAAATAGGTGACAATAAAATGCGCGGTTGTTGCGGCAGTTGCAGCTACTTGTATCCTAATTTCGGAAGTCGGGCGGCTGTTGGGCGCTCGCAATTCGGAGAGTTGTCGCTCCGTGCGGGCGAGGGAGTCCTGCATTATTTTGAGTTCGGCTCGCACATCTAAGATTTTGTTTTGCGTTTCGGTCATTTCTTGCCGTTGTAATTGCAGCAATTCCCGCAAATCGGTGGCGCGCATGCCGCTATTTGCTCCTCCTACTACCTGATTTTTTTGCAAGAGTTCTTGGTTGTTTTCCAAGACTGCCAATTGCACCTTTATTTGGTTGTGTTTCCGAACTATATTGTCACGCAATTGACTGACGCGCTCGATGCTGCTGTTGGGTGCTTGTTCGTTGAGGTAATTGATTTGGTGTTGCACAGCGAGAATAGTAAAATTCCCTTCGCCTTTGACCTGTATACTTGCCTTGTCAATGCTGGGCGAAATGCCGTCTAACAACAATTCCGTCGTGCCGAGTTCTAAAGTAGTGATAGCTTTGCGGGTCACCTGTGCGCCTTGCAAAAAAACCGTAACATCGCTGATAGTTGAAGCTAAGGTTTTTGCATTGTTGGCAACGACTGCGTAATGGGCGTGGGCATGAATGCCATAGCACATCATCAAACAAAATAAGTAAAATTTGTGTTTCATATACCGTTTTTTGTGGCAAAGATAAAAACTATTGTCCGTATTTTCAAATAAATTTTGAGGCGTTTATCGGACAAATGGGGTTTATTTTTGAACTATGCAGCACTGTTTCGGACGGACATTAGGCGGTTTTGAGAAGTGGACATATTGTTTGAAGGCTATGAACTGTATTATAAAAAAAGGTAGTTACACAAAAAAAGCGGACCTAAGCCATTTTTTTTGTGTAACTACTTTTTATATGGGGTGGGGAGATTAGATGGTGGTTTCATCAGGAGTATTTATTATCCAGCTAAATCTATTTTTTTGTACGCCCCCCTTTATTTGGTGTGTGTGTAGTTTTTTAAAACATCAAAGGCGTATTATTTTTGTCATGGGTTGTTAATGATAAATTTTGACCAATAAACTCCGACAAGGTGCAATGATTATAGCAAACGATTATTAAGAAAAAAAGTAAAAACCCTCGCAGTTGTCGCATTAATTCCTGTTTTATTGGTTAATATCACCCATTTAACAACTGCTTTTTAATATCATGGTAAAAAATGCCGTTTTTTTTGTTGGTGGTCGCATTTTGTAGTATCATTAAGCAATTTTTATGCCTCCGAATCATGCCTTTTGGGTAAGTTGTGCTATCTTTCCTACCCCACCACCCCATACATTCCCTCAATAATAGCCACAATTTGCCGTCCTTCCTGCCCGTTGGTGGCGACCGTATCGCGTTGCAGCAGCGTATCCACCACGTTTTGGATAACCTTATCATGGTTCGACATACTGCCTTGATATTCGCCATAATCGTTACAAGAGTTGCCTGTATCGGGTAATATGATGTGGTGATTAGCAATGTTTTGGTACTCGATAGTATTCAGATATTGCCCACCGATTTTCACTGTTCCGTGTTCGGCGATGATAGTGATGGAGCCTTCCATATTTTTTTGGTGGGTGCAAGTACTAAAACAAAAACTCACCAACGCACCATTGTTTGCTGCTTGCAATATAAAAGCACCCGAATCCTCAAATTCCACAAAACCTTCGTGTCCAAAGTTGTGGACAAGTCCTTTGATGGGCAGCACATTGCCGATGAGGTAGTACATAATATCCACAAAATGGCTGCATTGCGTAAACAAGCAACCACCATCTTTACTGCGGCTACCGCGCCAGTCTGATTGCGTATAGTAGCGTTCGTTTCTGTTCCAAAAACAGTTAATTTGCACTTGGTATATCGCACCCAAAGCACCTTGCTCCACCAATTGCTTAACCGCTTGCACAGGTGGGTTATAGCGGTTTTGTTTCACCACAAACAGTTGTTTATTATGCACTTCGGCGGCGTGAATCATGGCGCTGCATTCCGAAACGGACATTGCCATAGGCTTTTCGCAAACCACGTGCTTCCCTTTTTCGAGTGCTGCAATGGTGCAGGGAGCATGGAGGTAGTTAGGCAGACAAACATTGACCACATCGATGTCGTTGCGGTCTAATATCGCGTTAAAATCTGTCGTAGTGAACACCTTATCGGCTGCATAACGCGCCAATTGTGCAGGATTTTTGTCGCACACAGCCACCAATTCGGCTTCGGGGTGCTGTTCGATGTGGTGTGCATGGCGCGAGCCAATGTTGCCATGTCCTATAATGGCGAAACGTATCATATAGCTTACTTTTGGAGTATAAAAAAGAAGAAGCCCACCTTGTTGTTTAGCCTGCGGGCTACTATAGCATTTTATTATGTGTTTTTGATACTTGATTGACCAAAAAGCCGTATCTTTGCCTGTCTTTTTACGAACAAAGCCCAACTTTGTAGATACTTTAATCAACAATTTTGTAAATTTACTCGGTGTATGAAACGCTTATTGCTCAAAAAAATGACGTTGGTGTTAATCCTTTACACCATTTGTCGCATTTTATTTATCGTATTCAACTTCCATCATTTTCCCGATCTAAGCACTACCATCTTCGTCAAAGCCATGTTATACGGCGTGTTGTTTGATATTTCAGCCATTGCCTATAGTAATGTCCCCATCATTTTATTATCCATTTTGCCCTTTTCGTTTTGTTATCAACGCTGGTATCAAAACCTATTGGGTATATTGTTTTTGGCGGTTAATATCTTTTGTTTAGGGCTTAACGTCTTGGATATGGGCTACTACCAATACATTTTCAGACGCACCACTGCCGATGTGGTCGGCGTGAAAAACGATGTGAGTTCCCTCATTCCCACTTTTCTGCACGACTTCTGGTATTTGTTTGTCGTTTTGTTCTTTTTGAGTGTTTTGTTCTACAAAATGTATCGTCACATTCGCAATAGCCACGACTTGGAGCCACCCAAATACTACAGCGCCGAAATTCTGCCTATTTTGGTCGTCTTATTGGTCACTATCATCGGCGCCAGAGGCAGTTTTGGATACGAAGAACTGCGCCCCATCACGGCTGCCAGCTATGTGCCGCGTTCTAATGTGTCGTTGGTCACCAATACGCCTTTCACCATCATCAAATCGTTGGCAAAAAAACAAATTGAACCCAAACACTACCTCCCTCCTACCCAATGCGGGCAATATTGTACCAATATGCAATGCGGAGATACACACTTCGCCCCTGCTGCCAACAAACAGCCGAATGTTTTGGTCATTGTCTTAGAGAGTTTTTCGAGCGAATACATGGGTTATTTCAACTGCACACCCTATACACCTTTTTTGGATAGCTTATTCCAACACAGCCTCGTCTGTACGCACGCCTACGCCAACGGTAAACATTCCAACATCGGAATTGTGTCTATCATGAGCAGCATTCCGCCTTTGATGGGCGATGCTTTTATGATTTCCAACTACAAAGACAACCACATTGACGGTCTTGGCAACGTTTTGAAGCAACAAAACTACTCCACCGCATTTTTTCATGGTGGCAACGACGGCACTTTTGACTTCGACAAGTTTAGCCAACAAGCAGGATTTGATGAATACATCGGACGAAAAGCCTATAACAACGATGCCGACTATGATAATCATTGGGGCATATATGACGAACCTTTTTTGCAGTTCACCGCACAAAACCTCAACCAATTACCGCAACCTTTCGGGGCTGCTGTATTCACATTGAGTTCGCATCACCCCTTTTCCTTGCCCATTGATAAAGCGCACCTATATCCTGAAGGCACCGAACCTATTCACAAAACCGTTCGCTATACTGATAATGCGTTGCGACAGTTCTTCAAAACCGCCGAGCAAATGCCTTGGTTCCGCAACACCCTTTTTGTGATTGTTGCCGACCATGCAGGACCCGCCGCCTCGCCCTATACCCACACTAAGGTGGGCATGTATGACATTCCCATTGCTTTTTATTATCCCGACGGCTCTCTTCAAGGCACATACAACCGTGTTGTGCAACAAATTGACATTATGCCCACCATTTTGGACTATATTGGAAACTCCGTGCCGTATATGGCGTTTGGACAAAGCATTTTTGACCCCACTCACCACCATTATGCCTACAGCTACGCCGAAGAAATGTACCAAGTCTTATCTGATGAATACTGTTTGCAGTTTGATGGCAAACAAAACATCGGTTTTTATCACTACCCCTCCGATTCTTTGCTCCAACGCAACCTAATCGGACACGCATTGCCCACAGAAGATACTTTGCAACAATACCTCAAAGCCACTATCCAAACCTATAACAACGCCATGCTACATAATCAACTGTCCCACTTGGCTATTTGTTATTAATGCTTTCTTATTAACGGGTGCAAAAATACGCCAAATTTGTATTACCTACAAATTTGGCGCTTTTTTTATTGTTTTTTGGTAATAATGCTTAGTTTCGGGAATATCATCTTATTAATAAACCTCATGGTGTTTCAATTTTTCAAAGTATTGGTTTCAAAAATGGGGATAATCCAGCAATATTTTTCCGAAAATTTGGCATTTCCGAAAGATGGGTCTCAAAAAATGGCAATGTTGCTTGCAATACCACCTCCACATCTTTGCTAATTTGTTGTTAACACCCCCTAAACATCTCTTTATCATTCAACAAACAAATGTAGGAGGTAGTTTATTTAACAACAAAAACTTTTTTTACCTTTTTTTGTTAAAAAAAATCAGTACAGCTCCTCAAGACACAATACAATGACACCCAACAATGCTTTTGTTTGATAGAAAAACATAAACGAAGCATTTTTTATTGCTTGTACCTATTCATTTAGTCCATTTTTTTTTATAATTTTCCCTGCGCGTATCCCTACGAGCAGGGAATTTCTTACAATATTCAACTTGATTTCTCAACTTTTTTTTTTAAATACCTCAAAAAAAAAATTGTCCCTGCGTTTGTGTTCTTAATCATACTTTTTGCGGACAAATAAACTTCATTTTCCAGCATACAAAACCTTTTTGCAGCAATAAACTATACAAAAAATGGCAAACTGCCCAAATTTTGAAGCATGGTCTTTATAAAAAGGTACAATTGGCTGTATTTCTTTTACTTTTTGTTTATTCTTTTTGATGATGTTTTATAAAAATATTCCCTGTGCGTATCCCTACGAACAGGGAAGTGCTTAACTAAAAACTTTTTTACATTATTTTTTTTAAAAAAAATCATTACAAACTAAAATCTATACTTTGTATGTTCTTAATCATACTTTTTGCGGGCAAATAAACTTCATTTCCCAACACACAAAACCGTTTTACAGCAATAAACTATACAAGAAATGGCAAACTGCCCAAATTTTGAAGCATAGTCTTTGTTAAAACATGAACGTTGGTCTATTTTTTTGTTTTTTGCCTATTTATTTTGACGGTATTCTTTAAAAATTTCCTACGCGTATCCCTACGAGCAGGAAATATATTTTTTAACTTTAAACTCTTTTATCAAAAAGAACTTTTTAGTGTATCAAAAATACTATTGTTTATCCCATTTGGTTCTTAATCATACTTTTTGCGGACAAATAAACTTCATTTTCCACCACACAAAACCGTTTTACAGCAATAAACTATACAAGAAATGGCAAATTGCCCAAATTTTGAAGCATAGTCTTTGTTAATACATGAACGTTGGTCTATTTTTTTGTCTTATGCCTATTTATTTTGACGGTATTCTTTAAAAATTTCCTACGCGTATCCCTACGAGCAGGAAAATGAAAACTTTTTTGATTTTTTAAACTCTCTTTATTATGAATTCTGTGTTTAGATTTGTATCTATTGTGTTTGTTTTTATAGCAAATAAACTTCATTTCCCACCACACAAAACCGTTTTGCAGCAACAAACTATACAAGAAATGGCAAATTGCCCAAATTTTGAAACACGGTCTTTATAAAAAGATACAATTGGGTATATTTTGAAGGTTTATGCCTATTGATTTGGGTCAATTTTGCCCCCCAATTTTCCCTGCGCGTATCCCTACGAACGGGGAAATGATCTTTTTATTTATTTTTTAAATCACCACAAATCTTTTAACTTTCTTGTATGAAACTTGCAAGTTTGTATGTTTGAAAAATTTTGTTTTATGGGGACAAATGATTATTGAGTGTCTATATTTGAAGGCATTTTATGGCATTTTTGATGTTTTTTCTGTTCTAAATCGCCCTATTTTTGTCCATATAGTATTGTATTTGGAGCGATGGCTTCCCATTTTCCTTGCCCATGCACGCATAAGCAAGGAAGGGAATATTGTTCTCATCATTTAAACTTTTTATTAAAATCTCATAGAGCAATAAACTGGCATTTTTTCAGCAATAAAAAAGCCTTTTGTTCTAAAAACAAATGACATTGTTGCCTTATCAAAGCATTATTGTCACAATAATAGCAAAAATGTTTGACATTTGATAAAACGTTTCCTTTTTTCCCATCCATGCACGCACAAGTGAGAGATGGAAATCCGTTTTTTTTAATACTTAGCTTTTTGAAATAAACATTTTAGCTCAAAAATTATCTTACATCATCACAATATTGCTTTTTGTGTTGCGCAAATTAGCGATATTTTTTCAAAAAAAGGTTTTTATACCTCAAAAAAAGCACTTATTATCACAATAATAGCTTATATTTTTGGCATTTGGAATAAGGTATTTCCTATTCCCTTGCCCATGTTAGACACAGGCAAGGGTAGGAAACAATTTATTCTTTCACCCTAAATTATTTACTTTATTTGGATAATATAATATACCCTTTTGAAAGAGATATGCAATGCACAAGCTCGTTTATTAAAACGGATAGCAGTTATTTCTGAAAACGCAAAAGCATTTTGCAACAAAACCTATTGCATTAGTGCTTATTGAGGCTTATTTTTTACTAATTGTGTTCCCTTTTCTCCCATTTGTGAGAACACAAACAGGAGATGGGGTCACATTATTTAATTTTCAAAACTTTTTTACACGTTTTAGCTTCTTAAAAAAAACTATTTGGCTGATTTATTTCAACAATAAGCAACATTAATAGTATTTTTAAACAAATTAAACTGCCTCAAACCCAGCAAAACAATTCCCATAGTACTTATAATTAAGCACTATTACAAGAGTTTTGTTTAAGCAAAAGTTTTTTTTACCACAAATGGCAAACTGTTGTGCGTCGATACACTATTATTTGCACTATGCGGTTTATTAACAACTATCTGCCGGGACTAAAACGCAATTTGCGAGCCTGTTTGTAGATAGGCGAATTACTGCCTATTGCAGACAACAAATAGTCTTTAATATCCAACGCTATTCTATACAAATTGTTGGGGTTATTGTATAAAATATCGTTGCGTTTGGCGCGGGCATTAATCAATTGCAAACCAGTGCTAAATGCAGTGATATTGGCGTTTTCCAATTGGTTATAATAGTCATTCAAACTAACGATTTGTAATTGTTTTTCGTTAGGAATGTATTTAGGTTCGGCAGACAATAGCTCTATCATACGGCGAAAGTTAGCCAATTTGCTGTCATAACTCAGTTGTGCGCTAGAAATTTTGCTGCTTTCTGTATCAACCACAGGAGCAACTGTTGTTTCGCCATTTTCTGTGTTTACGTTAACAACATCTTCAAAAACGTCATTAGAGAATTTGCTACCACTCTTTTTCTGACCTTGAATTTTGCGGTTCACACCTTTAATAGCTTCTATAACGCCAGCGTCGATGCGCAACAAATTTAGGCTTTTAACAATGCGTGTACAAAGACTACCAAGCCCATGGAAGTTAGCTTGGCGCGGTTTGATAGCCTGCACATATTGTCCACGTGCCGCATCTACCGATTTCACAGCCGCATCAGCCGCTTTATAAATAGTGTTTAACGAATCGAGAGAATAGTCTTCATTACTTGGGTCATATTGGCTGCCAAGTTGACTACATATAAGAATTAAAGCACGAAAATTAGCTACATTTTT
The DNA here is from genome assembly GCA_016787295.1 of Chitinophagales bacterium. Classification (GTDB taxonomy): domain Bacteria; phylum Bacteroidota; class Bacteroidia; order Chitinophagales; family UBA2359; genus JAEUUX01. The sequence goes on along the minus strand of JAEUUX010000105.1, from coordinate 26,766 downwards.
TGCATGACCTACCTCTATAACAGTTGCCATATTATTTTTTTTGAATAGTGATTAATTACTTTTTTTGTTTGGTAATTATTTTGTGCAAAGGTACAGCCATTTATTTTATTTTCCAAATTTTTTTTCATTTTTTTTGTAATTTTTTTGTCATTTTTTTCACAAAAGAGCTTGTCATAAAAACGGTTGTTAATTGTTAATGGTTAATTGTTAATGGTTAATTGTTAATTATCAATTGTTAATGGGTGTTTGGTCATGTTGTTTATGTTTTTTGAAAAAAAATGAAACAATATTGTACAATAGTGGTTGTGATTTTTGTCATTGACAAATGCAACAAAACAATTAACCCTAAAAGGGTGACAACGTTGCATTCCATTAACAATTAACAATTGATAATTAACAATTAAAAAATGGTGTTTGGTGGCGTTGTTTGTGTTTTTTGAAAAAAAATGAAACAATATTGTACAATGGTGGTTGTGGTTTTTGTCATTGACAAATGCAACAAAACAATTAAGCCTGAAAGGGTGACAACGTTGCATTCCATTAACAATTAACAATTGATAATTAACAATTAAAAAATGGTATTTGGTGGCGTTGTTTATGTTTTTTGAAAAAAAATGAAACAATATTGTACAATGGTGGTTGTAATTTTTGTCATTGACAAATGCAACAAAACAATTAACCCTGAAAAGGTGACAAAACTTCATTCCATTAACAATTAACAATTGATAATTAACAATTAAAAACCCGCTTTTTTTGTCGTTGACATAGCTTTTTTTAGCGATGTGTTATGATTTGTAAAATATGTGTGACATTTTGGGAATTATTTATAGCCGTTTGGTGGTGGTGTTTGTGTTTTTTGAAAAAAAATGAAACAATGCCATAAAACCGTGAAACATTTTTTTGTCATTGACAAATGCAACAAAATAATTAACCCTGAAAGGGTGACAAGTTTGTAGCCAAAAACAAAAAACAACATTTTATAAAACCCTGAAAAGGTGACATTATTGGCAACATTCCCACACACACAAACAAAATACAACCATTTTTTGAATTGTTAATGGTTATTTTTGGAAAAAATTGCACTTACTTTTGTCGTCAACATCGCATAACAAATAATATATCACCCCTTCGGGGTTTTTGTGAAATCTTTTGTTTCCGTTTTGCTATAAACTTGTCACCCTTTCAGGGTTGTTATTTTTTTCTATGTTATTGTTTTTGTCATTGACAAATACAACAAAACAATTAACCCTAAAAGGGTGACAACGTTGCATTCCATTAACAATTAACAATTGATAATTAACAATTAAAAACCCGCTTTTTTGGTCTTTTGCAAACAATTTTCTGTTGTTGACACATCTATTTTTGTCGTTGACACACCTTTTTCTGTCGTTGACATGGCTTTTTCTGTCATTGACACACCTTTTTCTGTTGTTGACACGCCAATTTTTGTCGCTGACATACCTTTTTCTATCGTTGACACACCTTTTTTTGTCTTTTGCAAACAATTTTCTGTCGTTGACACACCTTTTTTTGTCGTTGACATAGCTTTTTTTAGCGATGTGTTATGATTTGTAAAATATGTGTAACCTTTTGGGGATTATTTATAGCCGTTTTGTGGTGGTGTTTGTGTTTTTTGAAAAAAAATGAACCAATGCCATAAAACCGTGAAACATTTTTTTGTCATTGACAAATACAACAAAACAATTAAGCCTAAAAGGGTAAAAAAACTGCATTCCATTAACAATTAACAATTGATAATTAACAATTAAAAAATGGTGTTTGGTCATGTTGTTTATGTTTTTTGAAAAAAAATGAACCAATGCCATAAAACCGTGAAACGTTTTTTTGTCATTAATAAACACAACAAAACAATTAACCCTAAAAGGGTGACAACGTTGCATTCCATTAACAATTAACAATTGATAATTAACAATTAAAAACCCGCTTTTTTTGTCTTTTGCAAACAATTTTCTGTTGTTGACACGCCAATTTTTGTCGCTGACATGGCTTTTTTTGTCATTGACACACCTTTTTCTGTCATTGACACACCTTTTTCTGTTGTTGACACGCCAATTTCTGTCGTTGACATGGCTTTTTTTGTCTTTTGCAAACAATTTTCTGTCGTTGACACACCTTTTTTTGTCGTTGACATGGCTTTTTTTAGCGATGTGTTATGATTTGTAAAATATGTGTGACTTTTTTGGAATTATTTATAGCCGTTTTGTGGTGGTGTTTGTGTTTTTTGAAAAAAAATGAACCAATGCCATAAAACCGTGAAACATTTTTTTGTCATTGACAAATGCAACAAAACGATTAACCCTAAAAGGGTGACAAAACTGCATTCCATTAACAATTAACAATTGATAATTAACAATTAAAAAACGTTTATTTTTGCCATAGACATAACGCAACAAGCAATGTGTCACCCCTTCGGGGTTTTTGCAAAATCTTTTGTTTCCGTTTTGCTATAAACTTGTCACCCTTTCAGGGTTGTTATTTTTTTATGTGTTGTGGTTTTTGTCATTGACAAATACAACAAAACAATTAACCCTAAAAGGGTGACAAAACTGCATTCCATTAACAATTAACAATTGATAATTAACAATTAAAAAACGTTTATTTTTGCCATAGACATAACGCAACAAGTAATGTGTCACCCCTTCGGGGTTTTTATGAAATCTTTTGTTTCCGTTTTGCTATAAACTTGTCACCCTTTCAGGGTTGTTATTTTTTTATGTGTTGTGATTTTTGTCATTAATAAACACAACAAAACAATTAACCCTGAAAGGGTGACAAAACTGCATTCCATTAACAATTAACAATTGATAATTAACAATTAAAAACCCGCTTTTTTTGTCTTTTGCAAACAACTTTTTGTTGTTGACACGCCAATTTTTGTCGTTGACATACCTTTTTCTGTCGTTGACATGGTTTTTTCTGTCATTGACACACCTTTTTCTGTTGTTGACACGCCAATTTCTGTCGTTGACATGGCTTTTTTTGTCTTTTGCAAACAATTTTCTGTTGTTGACACATCTATTTTTGTCGTTGACACACCTTTTTCTGTCGTTGACATGGCTTTTTTTAGCGATGTGTTATGATTTGTAAAATATGTGTGATATTTTGGGAATTATTTATAACCGTTTTGTGGTGGTGTTTGTGTTTTTTGAAAAAAAATGAACCAATGCCATAAAACCGTGAAACATTTTTTTGTCATTGACAAATGCAACAAAACAATTAACCCTGAAAGGGTGACAAGTTTGTAGCCAAAAACAAAAAACAACATTTTATAAAACCCTGAAAGGGTGACATTATTGGCAACATTCCCACACACACAAACAAAATACAACCATTTTTTGAATTGTTAATGGTTATTTTTGGAAAAAATTGCACTTACTTTTGTCGTCAACATCGCATAACAAATAACATATCACCCCTTCGGGGTTTTTGTGAAATCTTTTGTTTCCGTTTTGCTATAAACTTGTCACCCCTTCGGGGTTGTTATTTTTTTATGTGTTATTGTTTTTGTCATTGACAAATGCAACAAAACAATTAACCCTAAAAGGGTGACAAAACTGCATTTCATTAACAATTAACAATTGATAATTAACAATTAAAAAATGGTATTTGGTGGCGTTGTTTGTATTTTTTGAAAAAAAATGAAACAATGCCATAAAACCGTGAAACATTTTTTTGTCATTGACAAATACAACCAAACAATTAAGCCTGAAAAGGTGACAAAACTGCATTCCATTAACAATTAACAATTGATAATTAACAATTAAAAACCCGTTTTTCGGGCATTTATGCTATTAATCGAAACGAATGGCTTAATATAGACCTGTAAAAGGAGAATATTTGTAACGTTCTTCGATATGTTCTGTTTGGATAAAAGGTGTTTCGGGGTCAAACAGTTCGTCTAACAAACGGCGCAATTGATTTTCAAAAGCCTCAAAATCGTCTTTGGTCAATATTTCACCATCTTTTACAAACAATATACCTTGACTAATTTTCTTGAGGGTATATAATCCTGCTTTGACGAGGGGTATTTGGTCATTATTTTTCCAAAAAAGATAGGCATATAGATAAATTTGAAAACCCGCTTTGTATTTTGGGTCATTAAAATACCTTTCAAAATAAGCGTCTAAATCATCTTTGCTGACGTTTTTGGCTTTAATGATTTCTACCTCTCCTGTTTTGTAGTCGAGTACGCGGTAACATGTTCCCACATCAGGAATTTCTATGCTATCTATTCGGTCAATAGTACCTTTAAGTCCTATCACTGTGCCATTAGACAAAGTGAAATCGGTGGTGTATTCGTGTGTTTCAAGACCAACAATTTGGAAAGGTGCGTCATTGATGTCGTTTTCCAATACCTTTTGTACCAAGCGTTTGAGTACCCTTTTTATAAGAGCGTTTTTGCCTTCTTTGGGTATTTCAAACAAATTATCTTCAAATGCTTTATTAAGACATCGGTTGATAAGTTTAGGGTTGTCTAATAACTTTTGTATAAAAGCCGCTGTAATAGGATATTGGTTAAACGGTTTGTATAATAGCTCGATAGTTCGGTGTAAGATATTGCCAAACAAGCGATTGTCAATGTCTTCTACCAAATCGTCTATATTGCCAACATCTTTTAGTTGAGCAACATATCGCCAGTAAAACTCGACGGGACAATTGATATAGGTGAGCAGTGCTGTTGGAAAAATGCGTTTATTATTGGTGTCTTCGTCGGGTTCGGTGGTGTCGGATACTTGATATTGACTTAAAATATCTATAATATCGGGGGTTTTGGGAATAACTATTTTGCCTGTTGTAACAACTTTAGGGTTGTTTTTAAGCGGAGGCATAACTATTTTGCTTAAATAACTGATGTTGGGGTTTTGTGGCAAGAGTTCGTTTTCTATTTGCAGAATGAAACGGCTTTTTTCTTGGTCTCCCATTACATTTATTTCGGTGTTGTATAGCAAATAAATGTTTTGCGAACGCTGTAATAAATGATAGAAATTGTATGCAGCAGCAGCATCGTGGTCACTATTGGTAGGCATATTAAAAGCACGACGTAGATTAAAGGGTATAAAAGTAGCATTGCTTTTACTTGCAGGAATAACCCCTTCGTTGACTGCCAATAGAATAATGTTTTTGAAATCGAGGACGCGTGTCTCCAAAAAACCCATCAATTGCAAACCGCGCACAGGCTCTCCAATAAAGTCGAGGCGTTGTTCTTGTAGTACCTGTTTAAATAACTTCCAAAAGGTATCCAAAGTGACAATTTGGCGGTAATCTTTCAAGGTACTTTCTATGATGTGTAGGTGTTTGAGCATATTATAGATAAGTTCCGCTTCGATAGGTAGGCTTACTTCGGCTATTGTTGGTTCGCTAACTTGGGTCTCAGTGTCTCCATCTTGGTCTGTGGTGTCACTGTTTTGTTCGTCGGATTCGTCATCTGCAAAATTGTAGTTTTCTTCGTCTATCTTTATATTGGCATCAATTTTTTGTAGTATTTCAGCAGTAAAATGTTGGTATAATAACTGCAAAATCTTTTCAAATACCTCAATAATGCCCACAGACGGAGTAGGATAGATTTTGGGTTGGCTAATGTCTTTGAAAAGCACCGCAAAAATAGGGTGAATAAATGCCTCATACAACTCAAAAGGTAGTTCTTCTACTTTTTGTTGTTGTATTTGCTTAATATACGCTTCTTTTTGAGTGTCGGTGACTGTTGTTTTGAGAAAACGGGCATACACACTTTCGGGATAAAGCCTAATTTTGTTGTTTCGTGTAATATAATTAATAGACTGCTCTACTTTATCCTTCTCCAACGACTTAATAAAAGGGTTGTTGAGGATATGCAAAACCGTTTTGGCATAATATAATGGGCGTGCATCGGGGTCTTTGGGGTCGTTTTTAACAGCTATTTTGTGAAGTTGCACTATTTGCTCCAAAAGTTGGAACAAAGGAGTGTTCTTGAGGGGATAACCCATAGTAATGTTTAGCTTTTCGACATTACTTGGCAAAGCATATAGGATAGGGAATAGCAAATTTTCGTCGCCCAGCACAATAGTTGTTTCTACGATATCCAATGTTTTGTGGTCGACTATCTGTTCTAATACCTGTCCTGTATATTTGGCTTGTCCTACCTTCAAAGGTACACCCACAACCCGTATTTGCTTGCGTGCTTGTGTCAAATCCGTTTGTGCGTCCCAATTGTGTCGGTCATGGTTTTTCCACATTTTGTAGTATTGTCGCAAAAAATAGCCTGCTTCTTGCCTTTCGTCGTTCATGTAGTAGCTATCCGTGTCCCAATACACATAACCGTTTTGAGAGTCTTGTGTGATGTATTCTATGAACAGTCTTTCGGTGGTGGACAGGGAGCTAAACCCTGCCCATACAATATGTTCAAAAGGTAATTGCAAGGTTCCGTTGAGCAATTGTTCTACTATTATTTTTTGTGCCATACCTTCATAAGCGTATTGCTTTTTGATAAGTGTTTCTTTAAATTCGGGATAAACATTGCCTAATATCTCCCAAATTCTAATAAACTCTTTTTCCATGTCAGTATTATTTTCTTTCTCCAAGACTCGCCAAAACTCTTTGATGAAAGATAATTGTTCCTGTGGCACAGCAAATTCTTCGTCTAAAGTTTTAATGTCTTTGATAGAAGCAAATAATTTGTCAGTATCGGCAAGGTATTTGTCTATTTCGTCAAAATCTTTCAACACCAATTGCCCCCAAGTGTAAAAACTATCAAAGTTTACTTCGGGTTCGTGATTTTTATAGCACAAAAATAGTTCAAAAACTGCTTTGGCAGGAGGTATTATAATAGAATCAGGAGCTACAAAGTTTTCGTAGACATGCCTAAAGAAGTCTGAAATGCTAAAAATTTGCGGCACAAACATATATTTGTGTTTTGCATACTTTGCTAATGCTTTTTCGAAGAATTTTCCTGCTCTTCTGGTAGGAAAGACATAGACATGGTTTTGTAGGTCTGTTGTATGTTTGATTTTGCCTACGGAATGTTGGATAATATGGTCAATAAAAGTGTTCATTGGCTTAAAAAAAAAGTTTAAACAAAAAAAATGTGGTTATCCGAAAAAAAAATGCGTTAGTTTGGGTGCAAAAATAGAAAAAGTTAGTAACTTTACGCACCTAAGTCAGCAAAAAGCAAAAATAGTGAATTATTGGCAATAATTGTCATTTTTTGAGCTATTTTTGTGTTTGTACGCAAGCTATCTGTAATTTTTAAGTTCATTTTTGGCATTTGTAAAATTCTGTTGTATATTATGCAAGTAGTAGACCGTCTTTATAAGGGAAAAGACCTTGAGATGTTGCTTAGTTTATTGGTTTTGACCGAGAGTCTTATTACCCATCAACGCCTTTTGGTGGTGAAGCGTCCTGCGTGGTCGGGTCCTTTTTTTGCTAACCTGAAAGAACGCGTTGTGGGCATTGCTCGCAACTATTTGGGTATCCCTGATTTGTTGCAACTTAAAAATAGCATTCTAGCGGTCAAAGTTGATCAGGCTACGGTGCTGGGCATGTTGAGTAAATTTAATATGCAGACCAAAAGTTGCTATCAGTCTCAAGGAGAGCGCAAATTAGAAGTGCTGAAAACTTTGGGTTTGTCCGACTACTATCAGTTGGCAAACAAATCGAAAGAAGTCGATGTACTTATCAAATTGTTATATCAATTTGAAGGTGCAATGACTGCCGATTTGCAGACAGAGATGGTGAGTTTGGGCATGATTCAACAACAAATAGATGGTTTGTTGAGTTATGTGGCGCGGCTGCGCAAAACGGGTGTGACGATGGAGGTTTTTACCGCCGAAGCACGCGAAATCACACCTAATACGGTAGTTGCATTGAATAATATCTATCAAGAGGTAATGAGTTTTTGCGAGACAGCGGAGACTATTATCAAAAGTCAACAAATTTTGAAAAACGATTTTTCTTATTCCAAGATTTTTAAGCGTTTTAGTACCATGCCGTCGCAAAAAAACAAGGCTTTGGGCGGTTTTGAAGAAGAAGTTGTTATCGAAGAAGAAGATGAATAGTTTTTGTTTTTTGTTTTAGATGTGTTTTATTTTTTACACTATTTTGTTGGTAATTTTATGGCGTATAATCAATTCAAACTGATAGATTTAAAAACTAAACTCGGCTTGCAAATCACCAAAGAAATTTGGTTGAGCAAAGAGTTGGCAACTTTTGAGCGTGATGTGTGGTTGGATAATCACTTGAGTAGTTTGGGCAATATTTATTTGGGAACAGAAAAAGCTCGTTCCGAATTTATTGTTGCTCCTATTTTACATTCGTTTAGTCGTCGGAATAAGTTGTCTGTTTTTTCGGGTTATGAGTTTAATATCGATAAACAAAATTCGCTGAATGGTTTTTGCGATTTCATTTTATCAACGGTTAATAATAGCGTTATTTTGGAAGCTCCCGCTTTTTTTGTGGTGGAAACGAAAAGAATTGACATTGATGATAATGCTATTGCTCAATGTGCGGCAGAACTTTATGCAGCGCAAATTTTCAATGAGCAAAACAAGCAACATCTCATGCCTATTTATGGTTGTGCGACATCGGGTTATAGCTGGGCAATGTTAAAATTAGCGAATAATGTGTTGTCTATTGACCCTAATTATGTGCCTTTTACGTTCGGAAATCCTTATTTTGTGCTGAATACTTTGCAGTGGATTTTGGAAAAAAGTCGTTAGTTTTCTCGTTTTATGTAACACAAACCGCCAATTGGAATGCTGTTCCAATTGGCGGTTTGTGGGATTATAACGCTTGTTGGTTTATTTTTTATAGAGCGTTTTCAATACATCTTGGTTGATTTTTACAGGATATTTTTGGCGCAACTCGGCTATCCATTCGTCGGAAAGTTGGTTTTGATAGTCGGCGATGACATATCCGCGTGCTTCTTCTAACTTTTTGGGCGTTGGTGGGATAACTTTGTGGATTTTTACGAAAGTTACCGTGCCATCGGCATTGTTTTGGGGTGCGGAATAGCCTTCTTTCCACTCAACTTTGCTTACAATGGGGTTTTGTTCGTGGTCAAACGTGCCTGTTTCTGTTTTTAACGTTGGCATTTTGCTGACTGTTTTTTCTGCCCATTTCATTATGTCGCTGCCATTCATTTTTTTGGTTTGTTTTTGCACATCTTTCACCTCTTCGGCTTTGCAAGTGATGATGGTGGCTTCGGTGCGTTCGCCCCAGAGGTATTTTTGTTTGTGGGCTTCGTGGTAGGTTTTTAGTCCTGCGGAGTCTTGCATGGCTTTGTTCCACACTTTTTGTCCCATCAATTCGTAGAGCAAATTTCCGTCGCGAAATTCTTTCATCAACTTGGCGAACTCGGGATGTTTGTCTTCCAATTGTGTTTCTTCGGCGGCTTTGAGTTGTTCCTCTACCATTAGGTCATACAATTTGTTACCTACGGCATCTGGTGTGGCAGATTTGGCGCGGGTTTGGTTTTGTTCAGCAAAATTAGCAAAATCTTGTTGTGTAAACGTTTTGCGACCTTGTTTAGGAATGTTCACAGAGAACAAAGTTTTGTCACCGTTTTTCAATTTTTCGGCTTTCCATTTGCCTGTGGTGATGTCGGCGGTCAATTGTTTGACAAATTCGTCTTTAAGGCTGCGATTTTCTTCAAATTGGAAATCTTTCTTCATTCGGTTGATGAACAAAGTGGGCGATACGCGCGAGCGGCTGTCGCGTTCTACTTTGCGTTTGATTTCTGTTTTCATCACATCGTAGCTGGCGATGGGTTGTTTAGCCAACAATTTGATGATGTGCCAACCCAATTTGGTTTGGATAGGTTTGCTAATGTCTCCCACTTTTTGTAGGGCAAAAGAGGCATCTTCAAATTCGGTGTACATGCGACCTGTGCTAAACATAGGCAATTCACCACCTTTCATTGCTGTTTCTTTGTCTTCGGAATTTTGGCGTGCCAACATTGTAAAATCGGCATTGGGTTTGACGGCTTCGTTATAGACAGTTTCGATGCGTTTTTTTGCTTCGGTTTTTTTATCGGGCGTATCTTTTTCGTTGCTTTTGATTAAGATATGCGCCACTTGTACTTTGCCTTTGGCAGGTCTAATGTCGATAACTTTGACTAAGTGATAGCCAAATTTGGTGCGAACGGGTTTAGAGAGGGTGCCAACGGGTGTGGTGTAGGCAGCCGTTTCGAAGGGATAAACGGTTTGGAAAGCGGTGATATATCCCAAATCGCCACCATTTTCGGCGGCAGATGGGTCTTGGGATTTTTCTTTGGCTAATGCAGTAAAATCTTTTTTGTCTTTAACGATTTGGTTATACAGCTCCATTGTTTTTTTGTAGGCTGCGGCGGTGTCAGATGGCGCGGCATCCTCTGCCACGCTAATCAATAAATGTTGCACACGCACTTCTTTGTTGAGACGTTCGTAGCCTTCCTTAATCAAAGATTCGGTGATTTCTTTGTCTTGTAGGAAACTTTGTGCCAATTGTTTGCGGTATTGTTCCAATTGTTGTTGGATAGCCGACATGGTGTCCATGCGCATATTTTCGGCTTCTTTTACCCGCAATTTAAAATTGGTATAGAGGGTGAGGTAGTTGTCTACCGAGTTTTGTGTGTATTGGGCTGTGTCGGTGGCATTGTGTTTTTCATACACATAAGCAAATTCGGATTTACGGACGGCATCATTGCCAAAAGTAAACAACACCGGGTCTGTGTCTTGTGCTGCAACAAAATTGGCGCAGCCTCCCAATAATGCCAAGGCAAAAAGTATTGGTTTCATGTTTCGGAGAATGGATTTTTTTTGTTTAATTCGGCGGCAAAGGTACTATTTTTACATGAAATCCGTAGCAAAAAGGCTTTGTTAAGTTGTGTTAAAATGACATTTTTGGAATAATTTGTTCAATTATGTGCATTTATAAGGCTTTTATGGAGCAGATAATGGTGGTATAAGCAAAAAAAACTTACTTTTGCGGCGATAAAACCCTATTACTATTAACGATGAAACCACAAGAACATCAACATATCGTTTTGATTGGCGCGGGCATTATGAGTGCTACCTTGGGCGTGTTGCTCAAAGAATTGCTGCCCAATTGCACTATCGATATTTTCGAACGCTTAGATCGCGTTGGAGCAGAAAGTTCTGATGCTTGGAATAATGCGGGTACGGGTCATGCTGCTTATTGCGAGCTAAACTATACGCCACAATTGCCTGATGGCAGTGTAAATATAGATAAAGCCATAAAAATTGGCAATTCTTTTGAGGAAAGTAAGCAGTTTTGGGCTTATTTGGTGGAGCGCTTATATGTGCCAGAGGCTGCCGATTTTATCCATCGTATTCCGCATATTAGTTTTGTTTGGGGTGAGGAAAATAAGGCTTTTTTGCGCAAAAGGTTTGAGCAGTTACAAACTATTCCTTTGTTCGCTGATATGCTATATACCGAAAACCCAGCGACTGTGCGGTCATGGGTGCCGCTGATTATGGACGGACGCACCGACGACGAACCGATTGCCGCTACCCGCATGGACATTGGGACAGATGTGAATTTTGGTAGTTTGACGCGCTCCATGATTACTTATTTGGACAGTTTGGAGGGAGTAAATGTGTATCTGGGATATGAAGTGCGCGACCTGCAACAAAGTTCCGATACCAAATCGTGGAATGTGCGAGTTAAGCACTTGGATACGGGCGAAAAGAAACACATTGTCGCTGAATTTGTGTTTATTGGAGCAGGTGGTGGTGCGATGCCTTTGCTCGAAAAATCGGACATTCCAGAAGCAAAAGGTTATGGCGGTTTTCCGATTAGTGGTCAATGGTTGCGCTGCACCAATGAGTCTATCATTGCTCAACATCATGCCAAAGTATATGGCAAGGCAGCCGTGAATGCTCCACCGATGAGTGTGCCGCATCTGGATACGCGCGTGATAAATGGCAAAAAAGAGTTGCTTTTTGGTCCTTATGCAGGCTTTACTACCAAATTTTTGAAAAATGGTTCTTATTTTGACTTACCACTTTCTATTGAATTGAGCAATATTTATCCTATGCTGGCAGCGGGTGTGCATAATATTCCTTTGACTAAGTATTTGATAGAGCAGGTTGTTCAATCGCACGAAGACCGTGTTGATTCCCTAAAAGCCTATTTGCCTACTGCAAAAGCCGAAGAATGGGAGTTGCTGGTGGCAGGGCAGCGGGTGCAAATCATCAAAAAAAATGAAACGGAAGGTGGTGTTTTAGAGTTTGGGACAGAAATTGTAGCAACAGCAGATGGCACTTTGGCGGCTTTGTTGGGTGCTTCGCCGGGAGCCTCGACGGGGGTTAGCATTATGCTCAATCTGTTACAAAAATGTTTCCCTATAGCTATGGAATCGGAAGAATGGCTGCAAAAAATCAAAGCAATTATTCCCACCTTTGGGCAGTCTTTGGCATACAATAGCGAACTTTGCACTCAGACGCGCGCGCGAACGCATCGCATTTTGGAGTTGTAATACTTGTGGAAACATCGCATTTTTTTAATCTCAAAATCTATTGAATCACTCAATTTGATAACAACATTAAAAAGGTGTTTTTGCTGACATGATTATAGTACCACAACTGATTATACTGAATTGAAAATACTTTTCGGATTTGATAATAGACGATGTCACGCAAATGTAGGCAATCGTTGAGGCAGTTTATCATTTTTTGTCTGTTTAGCCGTCACTTTCATGCCTCAACGACCGAAACAGCACTATTTCGGACAGCGAAAATAGTGTAGGCAGAGGCACGTTTTTTGTGACCGCAATTATTCGACTGTCAACATTTTACAAAATCCGAAGACTGTATTCAATTTAGCATAACATTATCCGAATGGCGAAGCGCGTTAGGGATGCGGAGGGTGGCGTTAGCCAGTGCGGAGAGCAACGCAGCACCGAAGCAAAGCGAAGCCCGTAGCAGCCCGACCCGCAGGGAAACGCCCAAATAAATCAATGTGTTTTTATCGGACTATTTAAGCAAAATGGAACCATAGTTATTTTTTCAAAAAGACACCCAAAGTCCTCAAAGTTCTTGCTTTGTGTGTCTTTATCTCTCAAAAACACCTAAATGTATGCAAAAAACGGTTTATTCCCTTTCCACTTGTGGCACTTGCAAGCGGATTTTACAAGAAATTGAACTGCCACAAGATTTTACTGTAGTAGACATCAAAAAAGAACCTTTGACTGCCGAAATCATCGATGCGTTGGCGAAACGTGTGGGCAGTTATGAGGCTTTGTTTAGTCGCAATGCTCAACTGTACAAAAGTTTGGGATTGAAAGACCAACAGTTAGCCGAAACACAATATCGTCAATATCTGTTGCACCATTACACTTTTTTGAAAAGACCTGTTGTCTTGCTGGGTGAGCAAACTTTTGTTGGCAATAGCCCTGCTACTGTATCTGCCCTCCAAAAAGCGCTTCACAATGACTAATCCTTATCCCGAAAAACTATATCACAATCTTTTGGTGGGTGTGGTGGAGGTCTTACACCAAATTTTTAATGAACAACAACAAGCCGAGCGTGTAGTAGAACACGCCTTGAAAACACACGCAAAATGGGGGGCAAATGACCGTCGTTTTGTGGCGCAAATAGTGTATGATATGGTGCGCAATTGGCGACTTATTCATACCATTGTTCAATTTGATGAACTGCCGAGCCTAACATATGCCGATTTGTGGACGATGGTGGGTGTGTGGCTGTCTATCCAAAAAGTTTTGCTGCCGCCTTGGGAAGAGTGGCGAGATGTGCCGTCGCAAGCTGACATTTGGTCTTCCTATCAACAACTTGCGGCACAACGCGAGTATGCTTATTCGCTGCCCGAGTGGTTGGATAGTTATGGCGTTGCGCAATTGGGAGCTGACAAATGGGAGGCAGAAGTAGCTGCTATGCACCAACCCACTCACGTCCATATTCGAGTAAATACGCTGCAAACTACCAAAGCCAAACTTATGGCGGATTTGGCACGCGAAGGCATCGAGGCGCTGCCTGTTGCATGGAGCAAATATGCTTTGCAGTTGGAAGGACGCAAAAATCTTATGAGCCTCAAAAGTTATAAAAAGGGCGATTTTGAGATACAAGATGCGGCTTCGCAATTGATTGCTCCTTACCTTTCGCCACAACCCAACATGACGGTCATTGATGCGTGTGCGGGTGCGGGCGGCAAAACACTTCATCTGGCTGCCTTGATGCAAAACAAAGGACATTTGGTAGCCATGGATACGGTGGAGTGGAAATTGGAAAAACTGCAACAACGTGCCGACCGAAATGGCGCTACTATCATTCGGACTCAAGCTATCGTTTCGCCTCAAAACATTATCCGACAACACCACACCGCTGACCGTTTGTTGCTCGATGTGCCTTGTTCGGGTAGCGGTACGTTGCGTCGCAAGCCCGATTTGAAGTGGCGCATGACTGCCGAATCGTTGCCTTTGTTGCAACAAACCCAGCAACATATTCTACAAAATTATACGCCAATGCTAAAAAAAGGTGGTTTGTTTGTTTATGCGACTTGCAGTATTTTTCCTGTTGAAAACGAACAGCAAATTCGCACTTTTTTGGCAGAAAATCCCAATTATAATTTGCTTAAAGAACAACATATTTTTCCATCGCAATATCCCACCGATGGTTTTTATATGGCATGTTTGCAGCGAAATAGTTAGTTTGCCGTGATTATTGTTTGAAGATAAAACGCGAAAACGCCTTGTTGGTACGAGTATGTTCGTATCAACAAGGCGTTTTTATGATGAGAAAAAGGGGGGGTGTATACTTCTGTGCATTCAACAAGAGGTATTGGCAAAGAAATATGCCTGAATTATTCGCACCGCAAACCGTCTATTAGGTTGATGGCTTCGATAGCACATTTTTGTTCCATATTAACAGTTTTGGCATCGCGCGTTTTTTCGGGATTTTGCTCGCGATATTTAACAATTTCGCCGCATTTATTCGCTGCATTAACCGCATCTTCGCAACGTCCCAATGTTTGATAGTAGCGGGCAATGGTGAGGTTATTATAGCATTCGGGAGCAATCTTTACGGAACGTTCTGCCCATCGCAAGCCCAATTCAAAACGTTTTTGGTCTTTTGCACTAGCATTGGTGCCCATAAAATCAAAAAAACGTTCTGCGGCTTGGTTCAGAAGTATTGGGTCGGTGGGCTGATACTGCTCAATGTATTCGATGCTCACCTTCGCCAAGTTGTTCCAATCACGCATGCCATGATAATAGTGTGAACGCACTGTGTAGGCAAACAAATCGCTGTCGCGCATGGGATAATTGTCGATAATTGCCAACATTTTATCAAAAATGTCGCTGCGTTTGTTTTTAATAGCCCACTCTAAAGTATTGTTAATAGCAATTTTGATTTTGGTATTGACTTTGGCGCTGCCATATACTTTATTGAAATAGTCGCGGTCGGTCAATAAATTATTGATAGCATTGTTGTTGAGGTTGTCGGCAAAGTAATAGATGAACTCGCGATTTTCTTTGGAGGCGCGTTGTTCAATCGGAAAACTTGTGAGATAGGCATCGACCAAACTATTGTAGGGTTTGCCAAATGTGCGTGCCAAATACGATAAGGTTCTTAACTCATCAGATGATAACTCTTGTTTTTTGGCTTGTTTAGCCATTAGCATCTCCAACATTTTCCAGTTTTCTTCGGTGCGCAGTTGCAACACTTGTCGTCCTTTGCTGATTAAGGTTTCTACGTTTTGGATTTCGTTTTGGGTGGCAATCTCTTCCATCATGCCTCCGGGATTATAGTAGAATACCGTAAACTCTTTGCCCAAATCGTTCATGCGCGCAAAATCGTTGTATTCAGGTTCGTCTACGTGCATGATGTAGTTAATGAAGTTGTTGTTATGGTACTGTGCCGCTTTTTCATCGCCATACAAATCATTGCTCATCTCAAAACAAGGTACACATTTGCCCGATGTGGTATGAACAAAGAGGTATTTGTTTTGTTGTTGAGCCAAACTAACAACTTCGTCAAAGTTGCCATTGTAAAATTGTATGCCTCCTATGGTGGTAGTAGATAGGGTACTTGCTTGCAAATAAAATGAACTTCCACATAGTGCAACTACTGCATACAGTAAATAGTGGGTTAAAGATCTTTTCATAGGATACATTTTTTTAGTTGAGCAAAGATAAGGCTTTTTTTGCTTTTTTTGTGCCTTTATTGCTCCAACTTGCTGATTTAAAAATGTGTGTTTTGTTTACAAAAAATAATCCCATGAAAGGCAAAAATCGTGCCTTTTATGTAGCTTGCGTAAAAACTTGCTATTTGGTTTAATAAAAAAATAGCATCGCAAAAAAGCAGATTCTTCTACCGCTCTACAGCATCAAATACACAAAAACAAAATACATAAATAACTGATAATGAACTAATTATTTGCAGTTTTTGTCGGCAATGGAATTTTCATTGTTAACTTTTGTTAGCTTTTGTAGTTGTCTCTTTTTGCTCCAATATGTTGCATAGCAGATACAAAAGGCATTATTTTCTTCTTTCAAATATTAGGCAATTATTGTGTAGCGCAAATAAGCACAAGGCATGAAAAAAAATGTTTATCAAGAAAAAAACAATGTTTGACCCAATAAGCCCTCACTAAACCAAATTTCTCTTTCTATGGACAGCATTATCCAACTCTTTGGAGGTTTTGCACTTCCGAAAGACTTGGGTGTCATGCAGTATTATTTTTTGTTTTTTGCAATGATTTGCTCGATTTCCTCTGTTGTTATCCTACCGCTTTGGAAATATCGGCAGTTGAAACGCCAAGTAGAGAAAGTTTTGCTATCATTTGTGCTTCATTTCTCTTGTTCTTTGCTTCATTTCTCATGAGAAATGCGGCGTTTCTCTTGTTCTTTGCTCTATTTCTCATGAGAAATGCGGCGTTTCTCTTGTTCTTTGCTTCATTTCTCATGAGAAATGCGGCGTTTCAATGCGTTTTGGGAGTTTAGAAAGAAAATAAACCCGTTTTTTTGTTGACTATTGCCAAAATCATGGAAGAACCGTAAAATTTTCACAAAAAAAGCAAAGTCGCACAACAGTACAAAAATCATGGCGTTTTATTGCTCAAAGGAAAGCATTAACCATTGACAATTGATAATTAATAATTGCTCCATGCAACCCTATTATCCTTTTGTTGCGTCATACAAATAAAATTTTTCAAAAAAAGCAAAGTCGTACAATAATACAAAAACCATGGCGTTTTATTGCCCAAAACAAAAGCATTAACCATTGACAATTGATAATTAATAATTGCTCCATGCAACCTATTATCCTTTTGTTGCGTCATACAAATAAAATTTTTCAAAAAAAGCAAAGTCGCACAATAATACAAAAACCATGGCGTTTTATTGCCCAAAACAAAAGCATTAACCATTGACAACTGATAATTAATAATTGCTCCATGCAATAATAACGTTAAAAAAAGAAAGCTGTGGCATTATGCCAATAATAAAATCAAACAAAAAGAAAACCTTCAAAAGATGACTAAACACCAATTAACAACTAATATTTGATAATTGAGCAAATGCTCTTGCGTTTATAACGGAAATACTACCTGACACAACAATTAACAATTGACCAATAACAATTGATAATTGAAAACTTGCCCTGAATGCACGACACATTTTTTTTCGCGCACAACATCGCATTGATGTTGTTGATTTGATGGAATGAATAGTACTACCTACCCTACTACCGTACCTGAACTAATTTTTTGAATTATTTTTTAAATCCGTATTTACCATGAAAGTTCGGAAGTTTTTTAGTAAACAAACCGATGCAGAACTATTGGCAACAGGGGAGCAAATAGAATCGTGTATCCCTGCCTCGTCTTTATTTGGCAATATTTATCCTTCTGTCGAGACATTTAATGGAAAACTTGCTAACTATAAGGCAAAATTAGCCGCAGCAGCCGATGGCGGCAGATTGGCAGTGGCAGCCAAAAACGAAGCTCGCAAAGAATTGGTGCAAGTTCTTTTGCTGTGGGCAAGCTACATCGAAGACCATGCCGACAGCAATGAGTCTAGCATTTTAGCAACAGGTTTTGAATTGGCGAAAAAACCTACCCAAGGCACAACACCCAATACGCCCGAAAATGTTCGCGTATCGGACGGCAAATTGAACGGCGAAGCATTGGTGCAGTACAAAAAAGATGCTAAAGCTACTACCTACGAAATTCGTTGGCGAAAAGAGGGCGACGAAGTATGGCAACCCAGCAGTTTGGCATTTAATACCCACGCAACTTTGAGCGGTATTGCCCGCGGCACAGTGATTTGGGTGCAAGTGCGAGCCGTCAACACCAATGGTGTCAGCAATTGGAGCGACCCTGCCACGATGATGGTGCGATAGGCTGTTATTATGGCGACGCGCCACCATGCACACAAAAAAAACCGCTACGGCTTTGGGCTGTGGCGGTTTTTTCTTTGTTTATAGTACTTCGGAGATTTTGGAACTTCCTGATGTTCTGGGTCTTATTTTTTTATTGCGGAATAAAAAACCGCTGTACCGATAAGTTGGTATTTTAGCTAAACAACAACTCAAGCAATTTTTGTTTATCCGTCTGCAAATGGTGTGCAACTTCACTGAGAATAGCAGATAATGTTCCTATTCGCAGCGGACTGTGTTGCGGTATGGTTATGTGGTGTTGACCATTTTGCTGTGTGGTAAGCCTTATATGCTACCAGTCTGACGAGTGGGCAAATAGCCCACTTTTTCCAAGGACTTGATAAGCTCATTGGCGCTTAGGTTACGCGGTATTTTCATATCACTAATACTTCGTCTTTTACAAAATGCAGGCGCACCAAAGTAGGCATTTCATTAGTTTCAAAATGACAACGTACTGCGTCGGATATTTGGGTTTTTAGGTCGGTATAGGTATCGGCTTCTGTAAAGATGGCTTGTCCAAGTGCCTGCGCCGTATAGCCGCCTTCGGGAGATTCTTCCACTAAAAATATAAGTTCGGTATTCATTTTAGTCCTTGTTTTTGTGGGTTTGGGAAAACAGTGCAAAGATACGCTTTTTTATGAAACACCAAAAATATCCCTTCAGAAGCTCGAAACTTCTGAAGGGATAGTGCAAATTTTCTGTGTTATCGCGGGTTTTTAGTCCAACAAAACATATCGTATCACCCTTTCAGGGTTATTTTTGGAATGGGTTTTGCAGAAATGATATTACTTTACCGTACTTGTACCGATATTTCTCCGTAAAGTAGGTTTTACAATAAGCTGACATCATTGGAAAACCCTTCGGAGGTTTTGAACCTCCGAAGGGTTGATTCCACCTGTGCCCATTCTTTGTAAAGTGTTGTAGTACAGTGGTAGCTTGCTGCCTGCTCCGCTTAGGCAGGCTACGCAACCGCTATACCACAACACTTGTTTTTTTGCTCAATGGGAAATGCCAAATGAACAGAACTACCTCACTACGAGACGAAAGCCTAAGATGTTGTAGCGGATAGTAGGTGCGCCGCTGCCGCGAATAACCACACGACAGCTCCCCGCACTGCTGCCCCAACTGCCGCCGCGCAACGCGCGGCCTGTGCCAGTAGATGGACCAATAGGGTTATTAGTAGAACTGTTTTTATAATAATCACCACCATACCAATCTGCGCACCATTCCCACACATTGCCAGTCATATCATACAAACCGAGTTCGTTAGCTTCTTTTTGACCTACGGGCTGTGTTTGGTTGCTGCTATTACCATCATACCATGCCACTTTGTCTATATCATCACTGCCTGCATATTTATAATCTTTGCTTTTATTGCCACCGCGCGCAGCATATTCCCATTGGGCTTCGGTCGGCAGGCAGAAACCTGCGGGCAATTCCGCTTTTTGGAGCATCGCGTTTAGTTTTGCTACACAGTCTTGTACGTCCTGCCAACTTACCTGCTCGACAGGTAAATTATCTCCTTTAAACCCGCTCGGATTACTGCCCATAATTACCTGCCATTGCGCTTGAGTCATGGGATATTTGGCTATATGAAAACTATCCAAACTTACACGATGTACGGGTTTTTCACTATCACGTCCATCATCACTACCCATCATAAAGCTACCGCCTTCTACCAAGACCATGTCTTGTAGGAGTTGTTGTATGGGGACAGGAAGTTGGCGTATTTTGGCTTCTTCATGGGCTTTGCGTTCCGCTTCTTCATGGGCTTTGCGTTCCGCCTCCTCGCGAGCTTTGCGTTCCGCTTCTTCATGGGCTTTGCGTTCGCGTTCTGCAACAATACCGTCTTGGATTTGTTGTTGCAAAGTCTGTATATCGGGACGTTCTTTTAAACTTGGTTTTTCTTTCAAGGCATTTTGTAGCGAAAGGGCTGCCTTTTCATACTTTCGGTCTTGTAGGCAGGTTTTGGCATGGTCTATATAATCGCGGGCTGCTATTTCATCATCACATCGCTCTATCTTAATTTGTAAAGCATCTGCTTTGGGAGTATATCCCGCTTCATACATTCCTTGAGCAGCCTTGTATTGTTCTTTGGCTTGCCCCCACCTCTCTTGCTTAAACAAGTTGTCAGCGTTTTTGCAACAATCGTCATACTGTTTGCGTTTTGCAGCCTTTTCTTCTTTTTCCTGTCGCTCCTGTTCCGCCTTTTCCTGCGCTTCTTGCTCCTGCTTTGCTTTTTGCAAAACCTCACGGCGTTTATATACTTCTTTGTAATTGATTTTTAGGGCAATTACTATTTCTGTATAGGCTTGGTGCTGCCCTTCATCTTTATACAAACTAATCGGTTTGGCTTTCGAAGGTAGAAAGTTGAGTTTGGCAAAAGGCATATCCTCGAAATCAAAAGGCGTGACAATGATAGGGATAACTTGTGCTTTTCCTTGCTCGTGCAGGGCAATGGCTGCTATCATTTCTTCATCATAACAGTAATCAGTAGCCACAAAATTGGCGCTCACCAAGAGCAATATAATATCGCTTTGGTGTAGGTTGTCTTTAATGGTCTTGTTCCATTCTTTGCCTGCCTCTATTTCGCCGTCGTGGAATACTTCTATCGTATTATTCTTTGTGGAAGGTTTCAAATGTTTCAGTAAAGCCTTTAAATAGGCTTCGTCGTGTTTGGAGTAGGCAATAAAAATCCGTATAGGTGTGGAAGGTGGTGTCATAGTCAATTATTTTCGGCGCAAAGATAGTTTTTTTTCTTATTGCTTGGTGTGTTTGGTAGGAATTAGTGTGCTTTTTCGTCTTCATTTTCTCCATAAAATAAAATTTAAACACTACTTTAGGGAGAAAGCTCCACCACACCGATGCTTCTTAGCGCATTTCTGTCCAAAAGCCAATTAACAATTGCCGATTCGCTATCGTTTTTTGCAAAACCCAGTAATATGGCTTACCTTAGCGCCAAATTCGAATAATTATGGTGTTGGTACGCAAAATGCTGTTGTTCTTTGTCGTTTGTTTGTTCTTGCATGGGGCTTTGTATGCCATTTTTACGCAAAAATTTGGCAAAGGCGATTTGTGGAAAGCCGAACAGCAAGTGCTTTATCCTCCGCAAGGCTATCGTTATTTGTTTATGGGAGATTCGCGCGCCAATAAAGCAGTATTGCTCGACCAAATTCCTGCGGCTCAAAAGTGGGCAGCAGGCGGCGAAAGTGTTGCTATGCGGTATTACAAACTCCAGAGACTGTTTGATACGCCCAAGGCACCGCAACCCGAAGTGCTGCTATTGTCGCACGATTTCTCTATTTATGCCCAAAGTAATATCGATTATGTCCGAAACTACTATTATTATAACCAACTGATTGACTATGCCGATTGGAGCGAGACCCACCATATTCCTTTTGCTGCTGCTCAAAAGACTTATTATGTGTACCGTTTTTTTCCGTATATAGAGAGTCGTGACATTTTTTTGCGGGGCATGGAAAACGTTTTTCAATTTGGAGTGGATAATGCCGCCCAACTCAACGAACATAGCGCGGCTCAAAATGATGCCATAGCCCGCAACTTTGTTTGGAATACCCTCTTACAAAAAAAACCTGCCACGCTTTATAGTCATACAGGTTTGTTGTATTTGCAAAGAATTATTGATTTGTGTCGCAGGCAGCATTTGCCCATTATACTCCTCTCCTACCCTATGCCCGATTGTACGCAACATATTGTAGACTCTATTTTCCCCAACCCGCCTTTGGTTTCGCCTGTCGATTCTTTGTTGCAACACTATCCCGAAGTGCAACAGTGGGATTATAGTCGCCTTTTTGCAGGGAAAGATAGTTTGTTTTTGGATATTTTGCACCTCAACCCGCAAGGAGCCGCCTCGTTTTCGCAACAAGTAGCAGCGGATTTAGCTTGTTGGGAGTGATGGAGGGTTTTAGTTTCTTCTTTTCCCGTCTGCCCTGCTTTTGTGCCAATATACTGCCAAAATTGTTGGCATGAACACAAAAGCTAAGGTTCGATACCGCAAAATAGCCCCCAAATTGTCTGTTATCAAGCCCATCAAGGCTAAATGCGATAGGGCAAACAAGAGGCAGACATACCATATTGTATCTAAAGGAAGACGGTAGTATAAGGTACGGGCGATGCTTCCGAGCAATAATATCAAAAAAGCGGTGTTTTCCAAAGCGGCTAAACAAGCAGGAAGGTCGTTCTGTAAGGTAAAAGGTGCCAAAGTGGGCAACAACAACATATTATATAGCGCAATAGGCAAAAAAGACAATACACTACCCAAAGTGGGTTGTAAGGCAGGCAGATAAAAATCGGTGTTGCCTTTGAAATAAGCTATGAAATTGTGCTGCATTTCTACCAAAATATTAAAAGCACTGTAGCGCGTATAGGTATCAAAAAAAACAACCAAAGCTAACAAAACTACATAACTTAGCAAAAATTGTAGCCCAATGTAGCGCGGATAGCGGTTCGTCGACCACCAAGACAATAGTATAGGCGGCAACAATAAACCTACATGCGGACGCACCATAAATAATAACCATCCACCCAACAAAGCCATGCCAATATGTTGCCAATGTCTTTCGTGCCTCAACCACTTGTCAAACGTATAGAAAAGCAAACCCAAACAAAGCAAACATACCGACTCTTTGTGCATACCCGAACCCCAAAAGAGTACCGATGGTTGCCAAAATAGAAATAGGTACAAAATTTTTTGTTGTTCCGAAAAATAATGCGCCAACCAACGATAGATGGCTACCAAACCCAATAAACTGAAAAAAGCAAAAAAAACAGCATGAACCTCATAATGCCCAAAAGCAACCAAAGATATAAGGGAGCTAATGCGCAACATGATGTAGGTGCGTTCATCGCTCCAATGCTCCAAATCGCAATCGACAATCGTGTACATGACAGGGTCGGTGGGAATATAATTGATGGGACCAAACACAAACTTCAGATAAAGGTCGGGGCGTTGTGGTAGCGTGTTGAAAATGACTTGTCCATAGTGAAAATAATCCCACGTATCGCCGCCGCCGTGCTTGTACCAATGCAGATAGCCATATAAGATAGCCGCAATAGCTTTTGCTCCAAAAGCCAACCAAATATATTGAATAGGTATGCCACTTCGCCTAACAAAGGGCATTTTATAGAGTATGCCCGCAAAAATTAGCATCCACAAAATAGCTAAAATCATGTATTGACTGCCTTTTTAGTTCCAAATTGAGGGCAAAGGTAGTTTATTTGTAGTAAAAATGATAGAATAATAACAGCGAAACAAAACTTTTGTGTAACTTTGCACGATTTTTGGCATATTTCCCCATCTTAAAACCTATTCTCTCTCCACGAAGATGAGCGAACAGTTAGCAACCAACAAAAGCACCCAACTCAGCAAACCATCTTATTTGTATGCAATTATCAGCATCACCTTAGTATTATTTATGCTAGGGTTGCTGGGCATTATCCTATTGGAGGCACGCAAATTGTCTGCTTATTTCAAAGAAAACATCACCGTCACCCTCATCCTCTCCGACCAAATCCCCGACGACGAACTGCAAGACCTGCAAGAACAACTCAAAACCATGCCCGCCATCAAACAGTGGGAATACATCTCCAAAGACCAAGCCTTGCAACGTTTTACGGCACAGACCAAAGAAGATGTACAAGGTATTTTGGGCTTCAATCCGCTTTTTGCTTCCATCGACCTCAACCTAAAAGCCAACTATGCCAATAATGATAGCCTCCAAAGCATCAAAAAATACTTTCAGAACAACCGCTTAGTAAAAGAAATTTTTTACCAAGAAAGTGTCCTCGATTTGGTGAGTACCAATGCCAACAAAGTTAGTCTTATTTTGTTAATACTGAGTGTTGTGTTTTCACTCATTGCCTTAGCCCTCATAGACAATACCATTCGTTTGGCAATGTATTCCAATCGTTTTCTTATCAAAAGTATGCAGTTGGTAGGTGCTACACGTTGGTTCATCGCCAATCCGTTTTTGCGCCAAAGTATTTATAATGGTATCATCAGTGGCATTTTAGCAACCATTTTCCTTGTGTTGCTCCTCTTACTGACACAACACAATATCCCCGAAATACAAGTACTGCACGACTCCTTCCAATTTTTTGTATTGTGTATGCTCATTACCCTTTTGGGTGTTGCCATATCTTGGTGGAGTACGCGCCGCTCCGTCATTAAGTACCTGCAATTGCGCTTAGATGATTTGTACTAATCAAATGGCACTTGTTTTTCGATGTATACTAAATTGAATACAGTCTTCGGATTTTGTAAAATGTTGACAGCCGAATAATTGCGGTCACAAAAAACGCACATCTGCTTACACTATTTTCGTCACCCGAAATAGTGCTGTAGTCGGTCGTTGAGGCATGAAAGTTGCGCACAAATGAACGAGTACGGTAAAACGCCTCAACGATTGCCTACATTTTGTGGTAGCTAATACGATAAAATAAACAAAATGCTCACGATTTCGCTTGCTACCACAAAATTAAGCAAAGACCACAGCACGCCGGACGAATCCACTCGAAAAAGAACACCTTTTTTTGCTACTTTTTTGGGTGAGCAAAAAAGTAGAATCACTATTTGTCACTTACAATAATAGCATTTGGAGGAACGGTAAATAGTCGTTAATTGATGTTGCATTTTGAGACGAGTAAGTAACATCATTCATTATCAAATCCGAAAAGTATTTTCAATTCAGTATAAAACCATAACAAAACCTTCGCATTAACTAAATTTGATACAAAAGATGAGCGACTCTACCACTTATCCTCACATTATTTACGAATCTCGCCTAACTCTCATTATTGCGCTTTCAGATGCCGAATTGGGCAAAGTGATGTTCTCCAATCCAATCAGATGGGTAGACAGCGATAACAATCCAGTCGATTTGGGCTTGGAACAACCAACAGCTCAAAAAGAAGCAAAAATGTTGCGATATGCCAACGAAATCAACGACCTAATGCCACGCTTTATCGAAATGCGTCAATGGACAACACCCAACGGAGAAGTGCATGATATGGTGGTGATGGAGCGATTAGAAGTGTTGCCTATCCATCATTTTGACAAATCAACCCGCCTACAAATGCTGAAGGTTTTTAACGAAAAACTCGAAGAGCAACGAAATAGTTTTTTCCTACACAACGACATCAAACGCCCGACCATGTATTTCAATCGCGGCGACAAAGAATGGATGTATAGCAATGTTATACAAACTCCATCGCAATTGCGCTTGATAGATGCAGGTTTTGCCCGCGTGTATCCCTACAATGATTTATCAGATTTTCGGATGAGCTTGAGAAGGAATTTACTCGAATCGATGGATTTTGGGGATTATTATATGGAGGAGGAGTAGAATGTCATATTCTCCACATCTGTCTCACTATTGTAGCTTACTGCGTACTATTGCCTTATGTTCAGCCATCTGGTTATCAATGCTAATTAGTTGCAATTCTCCTACCACCAAACCCATTCCTTTCTTTATTCCTTTCGCTTTTGATAAGCAAAAATGGCAAGAGGATAGTTTGGCGTGTAATGGTTATAGGAAAAGTATTATTGACAGCATATTGTTACATAAATCCCATTTTCTGTATAAAGTTAATGTAGATACTTTTTTATTTTATCTTGGAGGCTATCATAAAACACAAGAATACAACGATGAAAAACATTATTACTATTGGTTCGAGTCTGGTTTCCATTGCAACACAGATTTGAAAAACCCGACTTATTATAGGTTAGCTTTCGAAAACGAACCCTTTTTTGTTGTAATAGCTTGCCGAAAAGATAATATCATAACTACAATAGCATTAGGAGTGCCATAACAGATAAAAAATAAAGACTAAACCATGTCTGCTAATATGAAAGAAGTAATTTAGTCCCAGTTTAAGCACTACATTAATGTCTTTGTTTCTAATTGCTGTGTCTTATGCTCAAAATCATAATCACCTCAGTTAATAGTAGCTGTAATTCTCCTACCACCAAACCCATTCCTTTCTTTATTCCTTTCGCTTTTGATAAGCAAAAATGGCAAATCATTGTTGACTTTATATTAAGAGAGTCATAGATTTTTGTCTTTGGTTAAAAAATACTGTCAAAAAACCATTGCTACAATTATTATCGTTCTAAAAACATTTCACCATGTTAATAAAGCTGGCAAAGAGTATTACAAAGCCAATCCATACGCCCATAACCTAAAATACTAATCACCAATGAAGCCACAAATTTTATTATTAACTGACATTACGCAGTGAAAAAATTAGGAACTATGAAAAAAAATACATGTTGCCATTTTTGAGAAAATTGGGCTTAAACCCTTATATAAATCATAAAATCGTATGCTATGATTTATAGCAAAAAGGATAGAGTTTAGCT
>JAEUUX010000056.1 GCA_016787295.1 Chitinophagales bacterium | reverse complement strand
AACAAAAGTTTTCACTTCCAAAACAAAAGTTTTCACTTCCAAAACAAAAGTTTTCACTTCCAAAACAAAAGTTTTCACTTCCAAAACAAAAGTTTTCACTTCCAAAACAAAAGTTTTTATCCCAAAACAAAAGTTTTCACTTCCAAAACAAAAGTTTTTATCCCAAAACAAAAGTTTTCACTTCCCAAACAAAAGTTTTCACTTCCCAAACAAAAGTTTTTATCCCAAAACAAAAGTTTTTATCCCAAAACAAAAGTTTTTATCCCAAAACAAAAGTTTTCACTCCCCAAACAAAAGTAAACGGCTGAATAGCCTTTCAATTTAATCTTGTCGAGTAGCATTTCTTCGTAAGGTTTAAACCATAGCTTACAGAAAAACAAACAAATTTGATAATGACATTAGGAGGTATCGCAGAAAATGACAACAATAAAAAAAACATTCAAATAAACCCTGAAAGGGTGAAAGGAATGGAAAGTGAAGAAGTTGGAGGAGATGTGTGAGGGTATTTCATTAAACTTTGATAACGACATTAAAAAGTAGTTTTAGCTTGTATTGTTGTAAAAAAATGACAAATGCGGAATGATATTTTGATAGTGACACTCTGATAAGAATCTTATCGAGGTTGTTATTTGTTATTATCAAAACAAACCGATTAGCTGACAAGATTACAACATCAAAATAATAGAAACCCTGACGGGGTGACACGATTATAGCCTCAAAACAATAGAATAATTAACATAAACCCCGATGGGGTGACATTATTTGACAAAACATGACACATTTCACCCCATCGGGGTTTGTGCCTTTTTTTGTTCCGTTTTTTTGCTATAAACCTATCACCCTTTCAGGGTTTATTTAAATACTTTCTTATCGTTGCTATTTTCAGAAATACCACTTAATAATGTCGCTATCAAACTATCATTTGAAAACTTATACTAAATTGAATACAGTCTTCGGATTTTGTAAAATGTTGACAGTCGAGTAATTGGGGTCACAAAAAACGCACATCTGCCTACACTATTTTCGTTCTCCGAAATAGTGCTGTAGTCGGTCGTTGAGGCACCGAAGTCACGAAAAAACAGACAAAGAATGATAAATTGCCTCAACGATTGCCTACATTTTGTGGTAGCTAATACGATAAAACAAACAAAATACTTACTAATTTGCTTGCTACCACAAAATTAAGCAAAGACCACAGCACGCCGGACGAATCCACTCGAAAAAGAACACCCTTTTTTGCTACTTTTTTGGGTGAGCAAAAAAGTAGAGTCACTATTTGTCACTTACGATAATAGCATTTGGAGGAACGGCAAATTGCCGTTAATTGATGTTGCATTTTGAGACGAGTATGTAACATCGTTCATTATCAAATCCGAAAAGTATTTTCAATTCAGTATAAATAAATTAGTTTTTGGTTCTGGACAACCATAAATTACAGATAGTCAATTAAAGAATATTGATATTCCGCTCCATCTTCTCCCCGAACAACAAAAAATCGCCTCCTTTCTTTCTGCCCTTGACCAAAAAATAAACAGTATGCAGGAGGGAATAACAAAAACGGAATTGTGGAAAAAAGGCTTGTTGCAACAACTTTTTTCGCAATAGTTTGATAATGGCATTTGTTTAAAGGGGTATGATGATACACTGTCGGTTTTGTCTGTCGTTTTTTTAATGCTGTTATCCAATACGAAAAAATATCGACTTTCAAATAAACAATAATTTTTTTCAAAAAAAAATGGGCGGATAAAAAATAATTTTTTTCACACGCCTTATTCCAACAAGACAAAAAAAATAACAACCATGCAAATTACCATTGAAAATTTGCGGAAGAACTACCAACGTTATTCAGATGACGAAATAGTTCGTATTGCAACAAAAGAAGCACATTTGCTTAGTCCCGAAGCCGTTGAGGTATTGCAAGAAGAAATAGCAAAACGCCAACTTTCGCCCGACCTATTAAAAGGTATAGCTGTTCAGTTGAAAAATGTTAGTGAGCAAGAACTATGGGATTATTGCGAACTACTTCGTTCTTTGCCTTGTCCTGTTTGCAACGCCAATACTAACCAATTAAATGCAACAATAACAGCAACGGTTACTAGCTTCGTTATTACCTACTACAAAAAAGAATTGCTGATAGCCTGCCCCACTTGTTTAGATAAAGCAAACAAAACTGCGCTTATCAAAACACTTTTGTTAGGTTGGTGGGGATTTCCTTGGGGAATTATCCGCACCATTCAGGCGGTCATGCTAAATAGCAATATGTCGCGCATTGCCCAACATTCGCAACCCAATATGCTTTTGAAAGAATTTGTATTGCAACAAATTGGCACTATCGAAAGCAACAAAGATAAACCCGAACGGCTGCAATCATTGATTAAACATTTGGCATAGCATTGAATTTCGTCCCATTCGCTTGTTTGTTTTTCAAAATGTAGCTGCTAAATTAGCAAAAAATAAACTGCTTTGCAAGTAGTGCTTAAAGTTAATACGGTCAGGTTGTTTGTTTCTCCCTAATGTTTAAACCCTACCTTACGGAGAAACCCTACTTGACGAGATTAAACTGAAAGACTAGTAAGTTTCTTTTGCATAAACCCAAATCGTTTTAATCTAACAATAAACCCCCACTAAAAGTATGATTCGCGGACTAATAATTTTGCTTTTTTCTATTTACAGTTTTGCTCAAAACCAAGAGCCTCAAGCTGTTAACAACTTTGTTGCCAATGAAACTACGCCTTTGATAAAACGCGATTCAATTCGCAAAGAATACCGTGTTTATACCCAAATTTCTAATGAATTTGACTTTAAGGCAATTTTTGAGTGGCACTTCACAGAAACGGAAGATTTTCGTGACCTTACTTTATACGTCATTGACAAAAGTAGCAAGCGAGCTGTAGATACTATACTGCTTAATACAAGCTATTGGTTTTTTGGAATTTTACAAGAACAGGATACAACACCCTATCGTACAAATGTGGTGTCTTCTTTCTCAACCAAAGTTAATATAGAAGGTATTTCATACGAGCATCCCGCTGATATAGTCATTGCTGATTTTAATTTTGATGAAAAAGATGATATTGCTATTGCTAACGAAATATCTATGTCTGGAGAAAGATACATTTACTATATCCAGCAAGCTAATCAACAGTTTGTTATAGATACTTTTTTGACCAATCGAATGGAGTTCTTCCCCGAAGAAATAAATAATAAAAACCGAACTCTGATTACTCGAGTACATGTGGGAGCTTGTTGCGAATCGGTATGGGAATATAAACTGAATAAAAAAAGAACTAAATGGCATCGTAAAAATCATAAATGGATAGATTATATTCAACAAAAAGCAGATGAACAATAATTTTTGTAGGTACTCTCTACATAACGGATAGCAAAGGCAGGTTAAGACAATAAAAACATACAAAACAACTATTTTATAACACACCACTGACCAAACTTCTATGCTTTGGCTGTAGGAAAGTCAGTGTACAAACACAAACAACCCAAGATGCAACATCTTTTGTTGACAAGCTTGTTATTATGGTCTGCCTTAGTTTGGGCGCAAGACTATCGTTCTTTGATTGCCAAAGCTGGTCAATACCACGAAGAAGGCAATTATAAACAAGCAGTAGCTGCCTATAAAGAGGCATTCAAAACCCAAACAACATTGAAATACGGCGATTTGTATGATGCAGCTTGCTCGGCGGCTTTGGCAGGTGACAAAAAAACAGCTTTTCAATGGCTTGACTTAACTATCGAAAATGGCTGGCAATACTTTCATCACTTAAAAAAAGACAAAGACCTTGCAACTTTGCACAAAGACAAAAAATGGCGCGCATTGATGCGACAAATTGACCAAAAAGAGGCAAACTACGACAAAACTTTACAAACAACTTTGTTAGCCATTTTAGACTCTGACCAAGGCGTGCGCCAAGAACTTGTGGAGATAAGGGATAGATATGGCTACAAAACGCCTCAAATGGATAGCATTGCCCACATTGTGCTTTATACTGATAGTGTAAATTTGGTGCAACTCAAAAAGATATTGGACAAAGACGGTTGGGTTGGTCCCGAAACAGTAGGAAAAGAAGCCAATAATGCCATATTTGCGGTTATTCAACACTCCGATTTAGCAAGCCAACAACAATACTTACCATTGATGCGCGAAGCAGTAAAAAACAATAAAGCAGACAAATCGCAATTAGCTTTGCTCGAAGATAGAGTAGCACTTCGCGAGGGCAGGCGACAAATATACGGCACGCAAACAATAAGACTTGATGACGGCAAAAACTATTTGCAACCGCTCGAAGACCCCGATAATGTCGACAAAAGACGAACAGCAATGGGTTTGGGTCCCATTGCCGAATACCTTAGCAGAAGCAATATTGTCTGGGACGTGGAGGCATACAAAAAACAATTACCCGAAATAGAACAAAAGATTTGGGGTGGTGCGAAGTAGAATAATGCGCTATCTACATCTATCACAGCAATAGCTAACTCGTTTAATGGTGTGTGTGGCTATTGCTGGGTTTTTATCCCTGTTCATAACCAACAAATCTAAAACTGCTAACAAAATTATACACAACAATAAGCAATATAATTTTCTCTATACAACCTGACGATAGTAGTTACCTTTAAAATTCTTACCTATGAGTAACACATTTACCTTAGATCGTCGCCGTTTTTTGCAAGCAAGGTGGTTAAAACCTCAAAAACGAGCGGCTTCACCTACGCCCACTCCCAAACCGCAACCTCAAGCCCCTTTAGATGCTTATATAGGCACTTGGACAAGGGCAGATGTAGTACACTTGCTCAAACGCACCATGTTTGGAGCAAAAAAAGCGGACATCGACTATTTTCTATCGCTCGGCATGTCGGCAAGTGTCGACGAACTGCTCAATTCGTGTGCAGGAAATAATGCCGCCGACCTACCACCCGAACCCCCTGATGATTACACCTCAGAAGCATGGCAAGGAACGTATCCTTATTTTAATCAAGGCGAATTACACAATTATTTAGCAACTGGCTCAACCTCAATACCTGCCATTGCTACTTTAATGACACAGTTAGCAAACCTAAATCCACCACCACCAGTTGTCGACTTTATTTGGGATACAAATTCGGGCATGGGGAATAGTGCTTACAATGACCTATCTGTTCCAGAGGGCAAAATATGGGTAGTGTCTAATGCAGCAGGAGTATTCACAAATGGAAGTAACACAACACAAAATAACGAAGGAGCTGCTTATTTAAGAATTCAGTCATATTGGGCTTGGCTGGTAAAACACATGATTAACAACCCGCGCAGCATTCGCGAAAAGATGACCCTTTTCTGGTCTAATTTCTTTCCTGTCAATGTAAGTAAAAATTATTGCTGCACCTACCAAATTTCCACTTATTGGCACAACGCCAACTTGCGGCATCGATGTTTGGGCAATTATAAAGACCTCCTAAAAAGCGTCACTATATCGCCCGCTATGTTGATGATGTTAGACGGATATGTCAATACGGTAAATACGCCTAACCAAAACTATGGGCGCGAATTGCAAGAAATATATGCTATTGGTCTGCCTGCTTCTGTTAATCCTAATGAATCCTATACCGAACAAGATGTGGTCGAAGTAAGCCGCATACTAACAGGTTGGACATTTTTCCATCCGGGTAGCCGCCCTGAATTTGTATTAGCAAATCACGATACAGGCAACAAACAATTGTCTGCTTTTTATGGCAACGCCCTTATTACTGGTGGCAATACCGTAGCCAATGCCAAGACGGAGTTAGACCAATTTCTGAATATTGTCTATACCAAACCACAGACCGCCCTAAATGTTTGTCGCAAACTATATCGTTTTTTTGTAAGCTCGGACATTGACGAAACCATTGAAACAACCATCATAACACCCTTAGCCCAAATATTGCGCAACAATAACTATGAAATACTGCCTGTGATGCAAACGCTACTCAAGAGTCAACATTTCTATAGTATGAACATTAGAGGAGGTATGGTAAAACCGCCTGTTGATTTCCTTATTGGGCTGTATCGCGAGTTTGATTTATATGTGCATAAAACGCAAGGGATAACTCCGGCTGTGGCAATGCTTTTAGATAAAGAAGTATTTGGCGATGTAATGCCAAGCAGGCACTTAGCAAGTGAAAATTTAGCGCAAATGCTTGATCATTTTCCTTCTGCTTTTGGTTGGCGTGCCTATTATGATACACCTGCGTATGACCGTCACTGGATAAATGCCACTAATTTGCAGGCAAGGCGCCAGTTTGCTGCCACCTATCTCTCCAACCATTGGAATCGATATACAGCAATTTGTATGTGTAGTACAAGTATTGATTGGAATATCCGTTTCGACCCCATACCCTATATGCAGGACTTGACTAACAATGTGATGACTGCTGACAATATCATACAAAAGTTACAAGACTATTTTTGTGTGATTCCACTTTGTGACGATGCACAACAACAATTGGCTGCTGCCCTGAATCCTGCTGGACAAAGCAGTTGGACTATTACTTGGTCAAACTATTTGGCTAATCCTACCAATGTCAATTTACTGGATAGTGTGACTACGCGCCTGCGCGGTATTTGCATTTTATTTAACCAATTAGAAGAAACCCAACTAATTTAAACTATGCAACGAAGAAATTTTATAAAAAATGCCACTGCGGGGGTAGTTTTACCTACCTTACTGCAAGGTTTTGGCGTAAAGGTGAGCGCCGAACCGCAATTACCGCTCTTATTACCTCCTACCGAAACAGACAAGGTATTAGTTGTCATACAGTTAGATGGAGGCAACGATGGGTTAAATATGGCAATACCTGCCGACCAATATGGACAATTATTGGCATTGCGCCCAAATATAGTACACCCTGAGTCGGAATACTTATCACTCAATAATACACCCAATATTCGCCTAAATCCCCAAATGACAGGCATTCAAAGCTTGTATAACGAAGAACGTATAGCTATTGTGCAAGCAGTGGGCTACAATAACCATAGTAGTTCTCATCCCACCGGCACTCAACATATGCTCAACGGGGCAATGCAGGCTGGCGAATACATTTCTACAGGCATATTTGGCAGATACCTGCATCACCCTAACGAATATCCCGATTATCCCGACCTTTTGCCCGATGACCCTATTGCACTCGAATTTGGCGATTATGCTTCTCTATTACTACAGGACAGTAACGCCTCCCTGAGTGTGTTGATGAATAACGCGCAAAGTTTTTGTAATCTCTATTGGGGTACGAGTAACAACGACATCGGCTGCGACCTGAACGAACCTATTCCCGATATAGACTTAAATGCAGGTAAAGCCAAAGGGAAACTTACCTATATCCGACAACTTACCAAGTTATCTAGTCATTATGCCAATCGCTTAAAACAAGCCTTTGATTTAGGAGCTATGGTAGGTGTTGGCAATACCGATCCTGATATTAACTTTGCTTGTAATCCCTATAACTTGCATGAACTTACCAGACAACTGTACATCATTGCCCGCTTGATAAAAGGTGGTTTAAATACACGAATGTATGTGGTGAAGCTTTCTGGTTTTGATTTACATGGCAACCAACAGTATGGGCATTCGCAACTATTAGGGTGGTTATCAACAGCCATTAAAAGATTTATGGACGACATAACCACTATGGGCATAGACCATCGCGTAATTGGCATGACCGTCTCCGAATTTGGGCGTACTATCAAACAAAATGGCAGTCAAGGAACAGATCATGCTACTTCTTCGGTAATGTTGCTATTTGGCACACCTATTGTCGGAGGCGTATATGGCACCAATCCTATCCTGCCACCTTTATCTGCTTTCGCAAATCCTGCTACTTTTGATGCTTCCAACAATATCGCACGACAGTTTGACATACGCAGTATCTACAGTACCATCTTAAACTCTTGGTTCTGTACGCCTGCTGCGCAACTCAACGACATTGTACAACCTAATGCCCTCAACAATAACTTAGAAGCCATACCCTTGCTGCCAGTTATTGCCAATTCACCTTGTTGTGTTGGCATGCCTGCACCTATTATCACAGGTAGTACAAATGCTTGTATAAATGGCAGTTATACTTATAGTGTACCTTTGGTAGCGGGTGCTACCTATCAGTGGACTGTACAAGGTGGTACTATTGTGGCAGGACAAGGTACAAATGCTGTTCAGATAATGTGGAACGCAGGTGTTGTAGGGACACTAAATGTAGAACAAACTAATCAACAATAGCATCAGTCTATCCATAAATAAGCTATGTTTATTGCCCAACATAAGTTGCACACCAATTGCCACCCCCAATTAGTATGCAACTTATGTTGTTTTTTTAGCGCCTATCCTACAAGTCGCACGCTAAAACCCACAAATTTTCGTACCTTTGCCCCTCGAACAAGCTCTCTGATTATTCTGCTCCCAAAAAAACAGTTGATATGTTGCGCAAATTCGGTTTTATTGTTGTTTTCTCCCTCTTTTTCTGCCACACCTATTCTATACATGCCCAAAACAGAGCAGTTGCTATTGTGTATGATAATTCGCGCAGTATGCAAGATGCAGGACAATGCGAAGGCGTAAATTATGCCTTACAAGTGATGATAGGTCTGTTGCACGCCCAAGACGAATTGTATGTCTACCGCATGGAACCTGCACAAGGCAACCGCATAGATTTGCAACAAAAAAGGGTGGCAATGCAAAATGCGTCGACGGAGTATACCTGCGCCGCGGGTCGCACACCTTTTGGCGCTATTTTGCAAGCGGCTAACAACCTTTCGACGAGTAGCAAAAAAAGCAAATGGTTAATCATCTTGTCCGATGGCGATATTACAGACAATAATTTCGAAGCCACCGCAGGCAATCGTTTGCGCGGATTAGTCGAAAACACAGGGACACGAATCATCTTTTTGAATGTGAATAGTAAACAAAGCAAATTGGATTCTCACCTAAATCGTACCGCAACGCCAAACAATACCCTTCGAACTCAAGGCAGTTTTGAACAGATTATTAACACAATGGAAAACATTGCGGGCAACGTAATGACTTTGTCAAAAGGTGGTATCAAAACCCAAGCTCAAGGCAACAAAGTCACTTTGCAGTCGCCTATCCCGCTCAAAAAAATCATTTTGTTAGCTCAATCAGACCAAAAAAATAACCAACTGCCACAATTGAAAATAGCTGTTGGAGACAAAAAAAATCTGTATATAGAGCCTGCCTACAAAGCACAAAAAGCTAAGGGAGACTACGAAATGTCGGGGATTATTACACACGTCAAATCGGGAACTAATGAGGCAATTATCCCCAGCAGTACGCTAACTTTTGAGTTTGACAAAGCTGTTGATGTACAAAAAATCAAATTTCTGCCCGAAGCAGCCGCTAAATTAGAAGTGCAAATCAAAGGTGGTTTCAAAAAAGAAGGCGGCAATACTTTCACGGTTTGCGATTCGCTGAAAAACGTGACCATTGTGGCACAACTGTTAGACCTTAACAATCAAGCTTTGGCAGAAAGTGTCCTGCAATCGGCACGTGTAGAGTTTGTGAACGAACTCACCAAACAGCGCGTAAGGTTGCAATATCAACCCAAAACTAAAGATTTTTCTGCGCCTATTCCTTTGTCTCAAGACCGCACAATGGTATCTGTTGAAGCGGAGTATGTGGGTTATTTCAATTATCAAAGTAATGTTTTTGTGGTGAATAAAGCGTTTTGTGCCAAACCACAAGCCTCCATACAAGCCAATGCGCCCACCATTACTGCCAAAGTAACCGATTTGGCGAATGCACCCAGCATCATCGTTACACCACAAATAAAAGTAGGCGACCTACCATTGAGACCGCCTACAGAAGAGGAATTACAACAATTATATTTTGAACAACCGAGCGACACGCGTTTGCGATTGGATATTTCGCAAGAAGGAGGCAAATTAGTCATTCGTCCTGTGGCAAATATCTGCGCTTGTTTCACCCCAACAGGCACCGAAAAAATTGCGTTACAACTGAAATCGCGCAATAAACAAATAGAAATTGCCCCCAATAGCACATTACAACTAACAGTCACGGTTGCCGATGATAGTTTTTGGGCGAAATGTGGGGCGCTTATTGTGGGCGTTTTGGGTACACTGTTTTTGTTGTGGTATTTGTGGGGTATTTACAAAAAACCGCGCTTTTGTCGCGGTGCCGAAGTTATTTACACCAAAACAACGCCGCTCGTACAGCGAAAACCGCAAAGCTATTTGTTGCCTACAAGTTTTGTGAACCGCTATTTAGTGCCGTATCTACCCGAAAAACAAGTCGTTGGCGGTGTATTGTTCAAAGCGGGCGCTCGTTGTAGTCATATCCTCATTGCCGACGAATCGCAAAACGAACGCATGTACATTTCAGGTTTTCCTATAGACAAACCGAAAGAAAAAGATTTGCGCCTTTCGAATGGCGAAAAATTGGAGGTGACAGGGCAAGGCAATAGTAAAGAAGTGTATGAATATAGGAAGATATAGTGGGAGGATAATCATCCCTACCGCATTCGTGCCATAGGCATAAAAGTTTGTTCCACAAATGCGCCTTTTTCGTAGAGATAATGTGCTGCCATAGCAATCATTCCTGCATTGTCGGTACAATATTGAAAATCGGGAATATAGACCTGCCATTTTTTGCGTTGCCCCAAATCGAGCAAAGCCGCCCGCAAACCGCTGTTTGCCGACACACCGCCTGCAATAGCAATTTCGTTGATTTGATAATGCTTCGCTGCTTTTTGCAGTTTGTTGAGCAATATCTTTACTATAGTATACTGTATAGAGGCACACAAATCGGCTAAATTT
This sequence comes from Chitinophagales bacterium, assembly GCA_016787295.1. Classification (GTDB taxonomy): domain Bacteria; phylum Bacteroidota; class Bacteroidia; order Chitinophagales; family UBA2359; genus JAEUUX01. The sequence continues at coordinate 37,462 of JAEUUX010000056.1, read as the reverse complement.
TCGGCAATAAATTGTGGGTTTTCGGTAGTTTGTTTTTGCAAAAAATATAAAACCGATGTTTTTAGTCCGCTAAAGCTAAAATTAAATTCGCCGTGTGCTTTGGGTTCAGGAAAACTAAAGGCTTTGGGGTTGCCTTGTTGAGCATATTTGTCTACCAAAGGTCCGCCAGGATACGGAAGCCCCAACATTTTGGCTGTTTTATCGAATGCTTCGCCTGCTGCGTCGTCGATAGTTTCGCCAACAATTTCCATAGTCAAATGGTCGCTAACTTTCACAATTTGCGTATGTCCGCCCGACACGGTGAGGCACAAAAAAGGAAACTTTGGACGCGGTGCATCAATAAAATGTGCCACAACATGTGCCTGAATGTGATTGACCGCAATTAAAGGTACATCAAGCGCCAAAGCAAAGGCTTTTGCAAACGAACTGCCCACCAACAAAGACCCGATAAGTCCCGGTCCCGCTGTAAAAGCAACCGCAGACAAATCGGCAGGCAACACACCTGCCACTTTTAACGCCCTATCCACCACAGGTACAATATGTTGTTGATGGGCGCGTGATGCCAACTCTGGCACCACACCGCCCCACGCCTCATGTACGCTCTGGCTCGCTGCGATATTGCTCAACATCGTACCATTGCGAATTACCGCCGCTGCCGTATCGTCGCAAGAAGATTCAATGGCTAAAATTGTCGTCATTTTGAGATATTTGGTCTTATACAAATCGGCGCAAAGATACACCTTTTTCCCCAAACACATTAGCTACCTTATGGATTTGCAACCCACAATTTTTCGTGCCAATGGCAAACTGTTGCTTTCTGCTGAGTATTTTATCCTTTCGGGAGCTGTTGGCTTGGCGATTCCAGCTCGTTTGGGACAAAGCATGAGCGTTCATTATGCAACAACTCCCGCTCCACAATTGACCTGGCAAAGCTATGATGACCAACAAAAAATGTGGTTTGCTGCTACCTTTCGCCTACCCGATTTTGTGCCAATGCAATATGATACTGCTCAACAAAACATCGTCGAAACCTTACAGCACCTTGCTCAAGGCATTGCAAAACAACGACCCGATTTCTGGCAAAAACTTCCTTCCACAGTCATCAATACCAACACCGAATTTCCACAGAATTGGGGTTTAGGAAGTAGTTCCACTCTTGTTGCGAATCTGGCAGCGTGGGCAGGTGTCGACCCATTTTGGCTCAACCGTTGGGCGTTTTCGGGTTCGGGATACGATATAGCTTGTGCCACTTCACAACACCCCATTTTTTATCAAATCACCGCAAAGCAAGCCGTCCATTATCAACCCACAAACCTACACTATCCTTTTGTCGAGCAATTGTATTTGGTGCATTTGGGCAAAAAACAAAACTCGCGCGAAGGCATACAACGTTACCGCGCTCAGGGCGAACCACCCACTATTTTGCTTCAACAAATCAGCGAATTAAGCCGACAAATAGCCCAAGCCGACCACTTGTCAAGCTTTGAACAATACCTATTGGAACACGAAAAAATGGTGAGTCGATATCTACAAATGCCGCGACAGCAAGACCAACTTTTTGACGATTATCCACACGGAATAATCAAATCATTGGGAGCTTGGGGAGGCGATTTTGTGTTGGCAACCTCCTCCGCTGATTCCTTTAGCACCATGCACTATTTCCAACAAAAAGGCTTCACAACCATTATTCCCGCCTCAAAATTACTTCTTTTGTAGCCCAAAGATGGCTTTTTTGCATTTTTTCGAGGCTAAAAAAAGATTTTACGCAGCATTTTTTAAAAAGTGTTTGAATATTAGAACAAATGTGCGTACATTTGCACCCTGAAAAAAATAACGATATACAACAATGGCTCTAATTGGACAAATACGCGATAAAGGAGCAACGATAGCCGTGGGCTTAATCGGGCTTTCTATTGTCATGTTCCTATTGATGGATGCATTTGGCAGTGGCTCTCCTTTTCGTAGCAACAACAACGTTTTGGGCAAAGTAGGTGATGTAGAACTTTCGCCACAAATCTACCAACAAAAAACACAAGACGCTTTAGACAGCTACCAGCGCAACGGAATGGAAATTTCGGACGAAATGCGCAACCAAGCCTCTGAACAAGCGTGGAATCAATACGTCGAAGAAATCATACAACGCAAAATCTACGACGCATCGGGCATAACTGTTACCGATGATGAATTGGCGCAACTGCTATACTCAGGCGGTGAAAATCTTCACTCCGCTATTAAAAGTTCGGAAGGATTTCAAGAAAATGGACAATTTAGCAAAGCTAAATTGGAACAATACATCAAAGACCTCAAAAAACCAGAAAATGCAGATAAATTGCAACAATGGTCAAAATTTGAGCAAGGTGTAATTGCCGAAACCGAACGCGGCAAATATACCAATTTGGTGAAAAAAGGTATTTATGTGCCTAAGTGGTATGCCGAGAAAATTAATGCCGACCAAACGCGTAGCGCAGACATTAATTACGTTTTAGTTCCTTATACTACTGTTAACGACAATGAAGTTAAAGTCACCGACTCTGACTTGAAAACTTATATTAGCAAACACGCCGGACAATTCAAACAAGAAGAAAGCCGTAGCGTGAAGTTTGTGAGTTTTCCTGTCAATGCTTCTATGGCAGACAGTACAGCAGCACAAAAAGCTATTTCAGAGCGCTTAGATGGCTTCAAAAATGCTGCTTTGGCAAATGTAGGCAATTATCTTCGTCTTAGCGAAAGTGACACACCTTTTGACAGTACCTATCAAATGAAAGAGGCTTTGTCACCAATGGTAAAAGACACTTTGTTTAAATTGCCGATAGGCTCAACAGTAGGTCCTTTCCTCGAAAATGGCACCTACAAAGTGGGACGTATCATAGACCGCCGCGCAGTAGCAGACTCGCTACAAATCCGCGAAATCATTTTGCCTATTGGAAAATCAACCTCCGAAGCCAACAAAAAAACGACTGACAGTATTATCGCTGCCATTCGTGGCGGAGCCAATTTTGATACCTTAGCGAAAAAACACTCTGCCGACCCCAAAGCTAAATTACAAGGTGGCAACCAACGTTGGGTGAAGTCAAGCGTTCAAGAACTACCCGAACAAGTGCGCTATGACCTTTTCTATCGCTATAAAAATGGTGATGTTTTCAAAACCGACTTAGGTGGCGGACATTATATCATGCAAATCACCAATACAGGTGGTAGCAAAGAAGGCGTGAAAGTAGGCTTCTTGAGCAAAATGGTAAGCCCATCAGACGAAACAGTAAATGCTATCTATAACAATGCACAAGCTTTTGTAAGTGCCAACCGCGATTTGAAATCCCTCGAAGCCAATGCCGCAAAACAAGGTTTACAAGTGCGCGAAGGCAAAGATTTAACCAAAAATGCTTATCGCGTAGAGCAACTAAACGGTGCAGGTAGCATTGTATCTTGGGCATTCAACCAAGCCAATGTAGGTGAAACATCTCCTACTACTTTCCAAGTGGACGAAAACCTTCCTGATGGCAGAAAACGCAGTAGTTATGTCGTAGCTGCCTTAAGTGCTGCCAAAAAAGAAGGATTGGCAAGTGTCGAAGACGCTCGCCAAAGAGTGGAAGCCGAAGTAATTAAGGAGAAAAAAGCCGAAAAAATATTGACAAAAATAGGCAATGCCAAAGATATGAGCAAAATTGCAGCAGCAAGCGGACAACAAATGTATAGTGTTAAAGGTGTTACTTTTAATGCCAAACAAATAGAAAGTATTGGTAACGAACCCAAAGTGCAAGCCGCCGCTTCTGTTTTGAAACAAGGCGAAGTATCTAAACCTATCATCGGCAATACAGGGGTATTCTTTATCCAACCTATTACGATTGCGGAAGCCACACCCGCCGCTGACTTGTCGGCTATCAAAACCCAAACGGTACAGCCTATGCAGCAAATGGCAGATTATGGTTTGTTCCAAGCTATCAAAAAAATGATGAACGTAGAAGATAATCGTTACAAAATGCGTTAATCTCTATACTTATACCATTCTACGCCATAAAACAAAAACAATAAAAAAAGCCTCAAAAACTCGCTTTTTGAGGCTTTTTTATTTAAAGTACGCATGTGCAGATAAAAATAATAGATTATTGTCTTTCAAAATCCCCAATGAGGTGCTATTATCCAATAAAATACAACATACCAATTCATTCAACAAAAGTTACATATCCTTATCCCACGGCAAATTTTGAATCCCACAAAATTTGCCGTATTTTTGTGTAAGTAAATAAACCGCTATAACAACCAAATCTAAAAAATATGGATATTTTTGTTGCTGCCGAAATTAATAAACCCGAAAAACTTATCTACAAACACCAGTTATCTCCAATCAATAACCTAAAAGTTATTTTTAGGGAAATTCGCGATTACTTTGCAGGTAATGTTACGGGTATAACAAGAGACGAAAAAATTGCTCAAAACATCATGCGGTTGCTTTTTTGCAAAATTTATGATGAAAAACACACAGACCATGAGCAGTTAGTCAATTTCGCAAACCGTCCTAACGAAAGTTTGCAAGACTTTCAAAAAAGACTTTTTACGCTTTTCGAAAATGTTAAAAATCAATATTCCGACATTTTTGAACTCGATGAAGCATTAGAAATACAAGCGAGTGATTTGTCTTTTATTGTATCCAAAATGGAAGAACATTCTATTTTGAATGCCGACCGCGATATTATTGCCGATGCTTTCGAGGAATTGATAGGCACTTCCTTTCGTGGTGGAGAAGGACAGTTTTTTACACCCCGCAACATTGTACAAATGATGATAGACGTGTTGCAACCACAATCGGGCGAAAGAATTATTGACCCTGCTTGCGGTTCGGGCGGTTTTATTGCCCACATCTTGCAACAACTCATCAAACAAAAAGCGAGTGCTTATTACATTTCGGGTATTGATAAAGATTTGTTTTTGTCTAAATTGGCAAAGATATACCTAAGCATTTTGGGCGAAAGTGAGTACCATATTTTTTGCGAGAACAGTCTTGAAGTACCTGCTTTGTGGAAACCCGAAACCCAAGCCCAAATTCAATTAAATTCCTTTGATTTGATTTTGGCAAATCCACCTTTTGGGGCAAAAATTCCTGTAATTGGCGAAAAATTGTTGAAACAATACGAATTAGGTTATTTCTGGAACGAAAACAACACAACAAACGGCATAACAAGCAACAACAGTAAGTATTTTATCACCAAAGAACTAAGAGAAAAACAGCCACCTCAAATTTTGTTTATCGAGCGCATTATACAACTTTTGAAAAACGGAGGAAGAGCAGGCATTGTATTGCCCGAAGGTGTCTTTGGCAATCCATCTGACCGTTATGTTTGGGAATACATAAAAAAATACTGCTCCATTATAGGTATTGTTTCTCTTTCGCAAGAAACCTTTCAACCCAGTACGCATACCAAAACAAGTGTGGTTTTCTTAGAGAAAAAACCCAATAACCACAACCAAGTTTTTATGGCAATTGCCAAAAATATAGGACACGACAAAAATGGAAAACCGACTTTTAAGTTTAACAAAGACGGCTCCTACATTCTTGACCAACAAAGCAACAAAATCCTTGATGACGAAACGCCCGAAATTGCGCAAAACTTTACAAAATTCTTAAACGGAAATTTGGAAGAGGAGAGCGTTTTGGGTTTTGCAGTACCTACCGCAGAAACCGACAACCACATTTATATCCCCGAAACCTATAAACCCGAAGTAAAACAAACGCTTTTTAAAATCAAAAAAAGCGGCTTGTATGATTTAGTAAAAGTGGGAGATTTGGTCGAGAAAAACATTTTGCAAATCAAAAGAGGCAACGAAATAGGCTCAAAGTATTATGGAACAGGTGATGTGCCTTTCGTTCGCACTACTGATATTGTAAATTGGGAAATCAAAGCCAACCCTGTCAAATCGGTAGCCGAAGAAATTTATCAACAATACAAAAAACAGCAAGATGTAAGAGAAAACGACATTTTGTTTGTCAATGATGGTACATTTTTGATTGGCAGAAGTGCCATTTTGACCGAAAACGATACTAAATGTATTATCCAAAGCCATTTGCGAAAAATAAGAGTGCTACAACCAGATAAACTAAATCCTTTTTATCTTTTTTACCTACTAAATGCCAATATCGTACAAAAACAAGTTGAAATGCTTACTTTTGTACAAGCCACCTTATCGACTTTGGGTAATAGAATCATGGACTTGCAACTGCCTATCCACAAAGATAAGAACGAAATGGCACGCATCAGCAACGAAATACAAACTATTATCCAACTTAAAAAACAAATTAAAGAAAGAACTAACCAACTGATAGAGGGTAGTTTGTAAGTATCAAACATTCATCATCGCCAAACAAAGAAACTATGCCACGGCAAATTTTGAATCCCACAAAATTTGCCGTATCTTTGTGCGAAAATCCCACCAATACCCGCTTATTTTTCAATTTGCTAACAATTATGTATCCTATCAACCATTCCCAAACCGTCTTTACTTGCATAGTAGGGACGGTTTGGCACTTTTCTATACACCCAACACCATTTGTCGACACTTTGGCAGTATTATTGCTGCATAAAGCAATATCATCATAAAATTATCCAAACCCAAAAACGACGCTGTATGCAAAAAGTTTTTTCTTCGGTAGCTATCTCGCAGCATAGCTCCGCCACCAACACACTTGCTGCCTTGTCTCTTGCTTTCCTACTGTTTGTAGGAGGACAACAATTGTATGCACAATATAATCCCGTCAAATTGTGGGAAAACAATACCGATTCGATGGGCTGTATTTCGTCACCACACCTTGTCGACTTGGACAATGACAATATTTTGGATATTGTTATTGGCGGCGGCTCCGACGGACAAAGACGCACCAACACCATTTGCGCCTACGACGGCGAAACAGGAGAAAGAATGTGGGGCCTGTATGCTTGGAACCAAATCTATGGCAGCGCAAGTTTCATGGACATCAACAACGATGGTCACAAAGATGCGCTTATTGGCGGCAGACGCGGACAACTCAACGCCATCAACGGCTCGACAGGCGAACTCTTGTGGCAGTTTTATCCGCAAGGTGACACGATGGACTCGCAGTTAGACAGTATTTTTAACTTCTACAACCCACAACCCATTCCCGACCAAAACAACAACGGAACACCCGATATTTTGGTAGCTAATGGCGGCAACCACGACATTCCATCTTTTGACACCCTCAACCGTCCCGTCGGCAAGTTGTACATCATCGAATCCCAAAACGGACAAATCATTGCCACTGCCAAAGTTCCCGACGGCAAAGAAACCTATTGCTCGGCTGTGGTGCATGACTTTTTGGGCAATGGCAACTTAGAGGTCATTTATGGTACAGGAGGCGAAACGCGCAGCGGCAACCTCTGGCGTGTGTCGTTGGAGGCAGTCCGAAACGAAGACCTTTCGAGCAGCATTCCTATTGCTTTTGGCACAAAAGGCTTCATTGCTCCGCCCACCATCGCCGACCTCAACGCCGATGGCATAAAAGACATTATTGCCAACAGTTTTGACGGCAAAACAACCGCTATCAATGGCAGCACTAACATAATTATGTGGCAACATATCTTGCCCGGTACCGAAACAAGTGCCGCCGCCACCGTTGGACGCTTCACTGCCGACTATGTTCCCGATGTCTTTGTGACTGTGGGCGAAGGCGTTGCTCCTTCCTACAACCGCTTTATCCAAGTGGCAATGGACGGAGCCAATGGCACGGTTATTTGGCAAGACACCATCGGTATTTTTCAATATACGACTGGTGTTGCCGTCGACTTGAATGGTGACTACCGCGACGAACTCCTAACGGGTGTGAATGTGGTAGAAAATGGCGTGTTTAAGCACAATATCTTAGCCCACGACTTCGCCAACGATACCACTTATTCCGTCAATGGTGGCGGACAGCCCGGTACCAACTTTGCTTCCACCCCTTGGGTAGGAGATATGGACGGCGACGAAGATTTAGATATGGTATATGCGCATCATGTCAATAGCGCAAGTTTTAGCGAGCCGCCTTATGCCGAAAGTGGCTACAAAATCGAACGTTGGAACTTAGGTTCTACCCTTCCACCCAACCTTGCTTTTGGCGCATACATGGGAACACACTACACTGGTATCTATGACAATCATTTTGACCAATGTATCGATTTTAATATCGATGTTAGTGCTCAAAATGTGGCTTGTGCAGGTGGCAATACAGGGTCTATCTCTATCCATGTCAATAATGGCGATGCTCCCTACATCTATGCCGTCAATACCCTCACAGGACCACCTTTGATGTCGTCCATCTTTATTGTACAAGGACGCACTGCTGACACTTACGACATTAGCGTTACAGACGAACAAGGTTGCGGAGCGACAAGCACCGTCACCATCACCGAACCGCCCGCTATTGTCATCGATTTCCAAACCACACCGCCAAGCCCTACCCAAAACGGCAGCGCAACGGTTATGGCAACAGGTGGCGTGGGTGCCTATACTTTTGTATGGAGCAACGGACAAACTACTAATACCCTCACCGCTCCCCAAGGCAACTATACCGTCACCGTCACCGATGTCAATAACTGCACACAAGCAGCAACAGTAGGACTTTATGCCGTCGGCATAAACAATCAACTGCCTACAGAAATGTTACTCTATCCCAATCCTGCTCGTGATATGATGTGGGTCAAATATGAGGCAAACGCGAAATTTGATATAGCTATTTTTGATGCTATTGGCAGACGCGTTTGGGAAAGTTACAACCATATAGGCATGGCACAAGTCCCCACCTACCAACTACCCGAAGCCTACTATACCATTGTCATCACCACTCCCCAACAAACCTATCAAAGCCAATTGATGGTAACACACTAAGTAGTTATTCAAGTTGACACTATCAGAAGCAATTAGTACATTTGTTTGTGTCTCCGTAAAGTAGGTTTTACGGAGAAATGTTACAAGATTGAACTAAGAAAGACTACTAAGACCGTATGTATGCGTTTTTTTAGCGTAGCATTTAAAGAATGCTACGCTATTATTTTTGGGGTATGGAATCATGATTAAACGACTTCCCGATTTTAGTTTCATCTATAATTTTGACGAACGTACTGACAAGATGATAGTCTCAAAACAATAGAACCGTTAACAAAAAAACGAAGTGAAAATGATGTCATACTTTGTCGAACAATACCCCTTCTTGGAAACATTTAGCCTAAAGACCTAAATGTTTACGATAAATAGCCCTTCGGGGGTTCAAAATCCCTGAAGGGCTATCAAATGTTTAACCTAAACACCGAGCCATTTAGCTCGAACGCCTAAACAAAGTCCGTTACCAAAGTATTTGAAGCGAATTTGGAACAAAAAAATAAAAAAAGCGAAAAAAAAGTAGGGAGATAGCGCTAAAAAAATAAAAAATACTACCTTTGTACGCACATAAACCAACGTTTATGTAACATTATTTACCTACTTAATCCCCTTTCGTTATGAGTCCACTTAGAAAAATGATTTGGATAAGCTTTTGTTTGTGGGGGCTATCCTTGCGCCTTACTGGAGAAACCGCAACGCGTGTTAATCACACCAACAACAACATTCAAACACTCACAAAAACAAGAAATGCCCCAAAACAAGACGATCCTTGGGTGTCAGCTTATTTTGGAGATCCTGTAAAGTATTGCAACAACGGAGTAAGCACTTTTTGCACTACCTTAAAATTTAATTTTGCCAATGACGTTGGCTACTCGAATTTTTACATTCCTGTTACTTTCAACGAAGCAGCCATTACTAACCCCGTCTATCACCCTATTTCGTTGATAGATATACCTTGTTATGGAGGGTGGGTAGTTATTGGTACTGATGGTGGAAGTACTATAAGGAATGTAGTATTATCAAACACCAATGAAGGTTTTGTTATTCAAACACAACATGAGACAATAGAGGCTGGTATTATTGAGTATTGTTATAACGACAATCAATTGCCCACTATGGACATAGGCATGATTTGTTTTGATATCATAGACGAAAACCAAGACATCGATTTGGACATGCAAGAATTTATGGCAATGGATTTCGACTATGGATATGGAGGAGGAACTGCCGATTTGCACTTACAACTCAATACAATAGACACTCAAGCACCAATTGCGGCTTTTGATACCAACCCTACCACTACCAATAGCGATACCTTGTTTATTTGTAGCGGACAAACGGTGCAATTCAACAATCATTCACAATACAGCAATACCTATCATTGGGATTTTGGAGACAATACCAGCTCTACTTTCTCCGACCCTTCCCATCAATACAATACTGCGGGAACTTATACCGTTCAGCTTATTGCAGATATTGGAGAAACTGATATTCCTTGCCAACAGCAATTACAAATATACAATGACTATGTAGATATGAACTTGCAAACAGGAAGTATTATCATCAATCCCTTGAGCAACGACAATGTGGCGAACAATAATTGCAATACCCTTAGCATAACACAACCAATGTATGGGGAAGCAGTGATTAATCCCGACCAAACCATTACCTATAACTCTTCTTCATGGGTGATGTCCGATGTTTTTACTTATACTATAACTTGCAATGATACTGGTTGTAGCAGCACCGCAAGTATTTATATCCAATCCAATTGCCCAGTCCTTTCAGCACACGCTACTGCTGTTTGTGATCCGCAAAGCGGTGGATATCTTGTACAACTTACCATAGCAGGAGGTACTGCGGCTTGTTATGGGTTTGGCACGTATCAAATGATTTGTGGTTATCCTTTTTTTATTGAAGGTAATTTTACCATACAAGGAGACAACAGTATTGTGGCTATTTTAGGAAGCGATGAATTTGGTACCCCCTTTCCGCCTGGCTCTCCGCCTTTTGAATGTTTTATCAATGACGGCGTGGCTACTGTACCTGTTTCCGCTACTTTTCCCAACCAAGGTTGTGGTAATGACCCATTGCCACCTAACGAAAATGATGGTCAGCAGCCCGCCCAACGAACAGAAAACAGCCTTGACGACAGCAACCAGAGTTGTGCGGCAGATACTACCACAATGGTTGTCGTAGTGCTTGAAGGCATTGCACCTTCTTTGAGTTGCACAAGTCCTGTGTGTGCGGGCAGTTATGAAACCTACACTGCTCCCATAGATTGTGCTTGGCACGAATGGTCAGTAGAAGGTGGTGACCTTGTAAGCGGAGGCAACGGTGACAATATTGTAGTACATTGGGGCAGCGGCAGTCAAGGGATCATACACCTTAGCGTTGCCGAATGTAGTAATAGCCTATGCAGTAGCGAAACGGATTTTGTAATACCCATTATTGCTCCCAACGCGCCCATCAACGGAGACACACAAGTTTGTTCGGGCGAGGTAGCCATCTACAATTTGTCTTATTATAGTGGCGGTCTGTTTGAATGGTCAATTGTGCCAGTAACGGCGGGGCAAATTCTATCAGGAATAGGCACCAACACCATTAGCGTCCAATGGCAAGAGTCAGGACAAATACGAGTCGATTATGCCCATACTTTATTGCCCTGCCATGCATCCAGCCAATTATCTGTAAACATTTTACCGGTATTTACGGCTACCAGTGCGGAAGGAACAATATGCGGAGAGGCACAAGCCAGCATTGAACTCAATATGCCTTCCGATGCAGGTGTTGATATTAATTGTGTAGGAGGCTATGTTGTAGGATTTGTGCCTTATTTGAACAATACTTTGTGTTGGGTTTCGGCAGATAATGCAGCCGATAGCCTATTTTTTACCGCTTATTTGATGAACAATACCACTTTTTGTAATGATAGCGTAACAGTAGGCATAGCCATCACACCTTCGCCGCCTGCTTTGGGCAATATCGAAGGTCCCGAATGGATATGTGTCAACACGCCCTACACCTACAGCGTACAAAGCCTACCCAACGCAAGCCTCGAATGGACAGTAGTGGGAGGAAGTGTATTACAAACCCTTTCGAATGATGCTGCCATTATTAGTTTCAACGACAACGAGCTTTTTTATAATGTTGGGGTAGTGCAAATAGTAGATAATTGTCCGTCGAATTCCTTTGTGATAGAACCTACGAAGTTAAGCAATAGTAATCTCCAAATTGTAGGCAACACAGACCCCTGTAGCAATAGCAGTAAGACCTATACCACCAACTTTCCGCTCCCCAATGAAGGCGAATATGAATGGAACATACTGCCTTCGGAGGCGGGTACTATCACCAATGGTCAAGGCAACGATACCATAACAGTTATGTGGCATACATGGGACGGAACAGCCCAGATACAATTGACTTATTGCGACTACAGCACTGATTTGGCAGTTAATATCCATGCCTTGCCGACAGTGAGCATAGAACAAACGGCTATTTTGTGCGACGGACAAAGTACGGAACTGATAGCCACCGACGGTTTTGAGGAATACCATTGGAGTCACACACCTGTCAATGCTCCCAACGTTCCTATCAATGCTGCAAACCTATATCGCGTGACCGTAACGGACGGATATGGCTGCCAAGCTGCGGCGGCTGTCAATATAACGTCCTATCCGAGTCCTATTGCCCACATTACCACCACCGACGAAACCATAATATGTATAGATAACCCACATACAGTAACGATGAACAGTCTTTTGGGGGAAAATTATCAATACAACTGGATAAAAAACGGCGTATCCACAGGTTTTACAGACACAGCCTTAGTACACATACCCGATACAACGGTTTTGGAGGTAATGTATGAAATGGAAATCACACACGCCATTACAGGTTGCCGTTCCGTGTCCAATGCCTTCATCATTGAGCAATCCTATTGTGACATCAATGGACTTCCTTGTACCAATTGCCCGCCTTCGCCACCCGATACCCTCGTTTGTACCATTCCCGCCAGCGCTAATGCAGATTTTGACATATTAACTACTTGTGATAATCCTGTGGGTTTTGATAACCTTTCGAGCAATGCGGCAGCTTTTTATATTTGGACATTTGGTGACCAAACGCCCGCACTCGATACGTCCGACCCTGAGAATGTAGGACATGAATACGCCTTACCCGGCGCTTATTTGGTTCAACTAATGGCTTTTTATGAGAACTTAACGCCCGACCCGCAGTATTGTGCTTTGAAAAAACAGCAAATAGCCGAATTGCCATTCAAAGCCGATTTTGTTGCCGATAATGCTTGTGTAAATACACCAGTAATTTTTACAGATTATTCCGTACATACCCACCTAAGCGAGATAACGCAAATGTTGTGGAACTTTGGCGATGGTACTTTTTCCAACCAAACCAATCCAATACACACTTATTCCACCGCAGGCAGCTATAACGTAACACTAACCATCAGCAATAACGAATGCAGTCAGGCTATTAGCAAAACAGTGACGGTCTATCCCGCTCCCAGCCTAAATCTGCCCGACAGTCTTAGCGTTTGCCAAAACAATTCCTTTGCCATAGACCTGCCCAATAGCTTTATTAGCGCCCATTATGACTTTGGCAACAACGACCAAAGCAATGCCCTTAATGCGTCCTATCAATATAATACAACGGGAGACTATAGTCTCAACATAGCCGCCATAGACTCTAACACTTGCACCGCCAATCATACTTTAATAGCCCATGTAGCAGAAAGTCCCCAAGTGACCCTTATCGCAAGCGCCGAAGCCGTTTGCATGGGCGAAACCATCACCCTCGAAGCCAACACAACAGCCGCTTTAAACTATCTATGGAGTGACGGAAGCACCAACAACAACCTCGAAGTGAGCCAGACAGGTATATATACCCTAACAGTGACAGACGATTTGGGTTGTACAGCACGCATTATCAGCAACCAATTAGTAGTACATGACCTGCCCGTCACACAAATAAGCCCTTTGGAAAACCCCATCTATCTTTGTCCCAATAAAACGGTATATTTGCGTGCCGACGACGAATATAACTACGACTATAGTTATTCGTGGGAAGGGAGCGGTAATAATGTACCACTATATCCTATTGCCCAAGCAGGCGTTTATACCGTAACAATTACGAACACCCAAACCACCTGTAGCACAACCCACACTTTTAACGTTGTAGCGGCTAATAACCCTCCTGCTCCTTTCATTAACATGAGCGCACCCACTATTTGCATGGGACAAAGCGCCACATTTACCGCCACACACCCCACATTGTCTAATTTTGTGTGGAACAACGGCAACACATCTGCCAGCATTAACGTTCAAAGCGCAGGAGCATACACCGTATCCGTCACCAATGCACAAGGCTGCAAAAGTAGCGCAACACGCAACCTAACTGTCTATGCACTACCCAATTTAGGAACTTTCCCTGTGGGTTGCTATACCGTTTGTGAAGGCACCAACTTGGCGGTAGACAATGTGTTGGGAAATACTTACCAATGGTATCACGATGGAGACCCCATTCCCAACAACAATAGCGCAAATCTTATCTTATCAGAAGCAGGCGACTATGTTTTGCAGGTCAACAATGCTTTGGGCTGCAACAACATTACCGACACTTTGAGCATTGAGATGATAAATTGCGACAATCCATTGCCTATTGACTTATTAAGTTTTTCGGGCGAGATATTGCCCAATGGTAATGCCCTACAATGGGTAACCGCCAACGAAATCAATAGCGATTTCTTTACCTTACAATACAGCAGCGACGAACAAAAGTTTGCAGACATACACCACACAAAAGCACAAGGCAATAGCAACACCGTTCATCGCTATACTTTTTTACACCAACAGACCGAAGCCAGATGGCACTACTATCGTTTGTTGGAAACCGACAAAAACGGCGAAACTAAGACCGTAGGACAAGTGGCATTGTTCCGCACAGCAGACACAAAAACGCCTACCTTACACCTGTATCCCAACCCAACAAAAGGAACTGCCCAAATCGAATACTATGCCACTCAAACCGAAACCATACAATGCTCGATATATGACATGGCAGGGCGTATCCTACAACAATTCCCTCAAAACGCCATAAAAGGCAACAATACTTTTGCTATTAATCTACAAAACTATAGTGACGGTCTATATTGGGTACAAGTTTCGAGCGGACAAACGACTGCCGTAGTGCGTTTGCTGAAACAATAGCCACTTATTTCTGTTCGTTTTTCCATAAAACATTAACCACACCCTTTCAACTATTGCGAAACGCTGGAAGGGTGTGGTTTTTTTATGTACTAAATAGTTTTTCAGTTTAGTCTTGTAGTATATAACGGCTTATTTCAAAAAAACTGCTCCACACTTGTCAAAAAAACGAAAAAACCGTACCTTTGTTCCCAAGTTTGTTGCTTGGCTTGTTTGCAAGCAGAGCGATGAAGTTATTTTTTTACAAATAACAGCCTATTGTAGGCTATTACAGAACCCCCAAAACAGTAATCAATTAAAATGGACTTCAAATACAAAGAACACCATAACCGGCTTCAAGCAGAATGTCCACCGAAAACTTACAAGCCACTAGATATTGATGCATATAGATGGGTATTCGACGAGGGAGACGAACAGAATTTTCAAACACAGTATGAAAAATTTATGAAACGCTTCCCTAATCCTTCAAAACCGCCCAAAAGATACAATGATATTTCAGATTTGGAAAAAAGAGGAGCAAAAATGTGTGAAGATATGGCATATTCTATGTATACCACAGCCGAAAAAGCGAGAGATAGTTTCATTTTCTTGTCCGAAAGATTTCCCAAAGCGGTGTTTGGCAAGTATATTGCTTTTGCAAAACTTACAAAACAAGACGGCATAAATAGCGAAATTGACGAAAATGGACATTTCAATCATCACCCTTTTGAACTTGTTGATTATGAAAAACGTTTTCAAATAATAGCAAATCTTATTAAATAATGAATACGCTAGACTGCATAAATGTAAATGGGTTAGACTTTAACCCCCAAAAGATAGGCGACCTACTATATTACGAAGGTCCCTTGCTTTCGCATTTTCAAGATGCAAGCAAACCCAATGAACATTATTTTTATCGTTGGGTTGATAATGATGACGAAGCTAATCGCTGGCTGATATTCAAAGCCACAAGTCAAGATTTAGTGAAGTTTTTTAACAAACAATTTTCAGAACTTGATTTAATAGCCCAAAATAATGCCGTAACTTTTTTGGATTTAGACGATAACCTAAATAGCTTAGGTATTTACATCTGTGCTTTTGAAAATATACCAAACGACTATCTTCCCTCTCAAAAAACTTTTTTTGAGGCAAGTAGATATGAACCGTATGCGCTGGAATTAAAAAATAAACTAGAACATTCCCTAAAAGAAGATAGTATTTTGCTACAACTTCTTAGTAGAGTTCAGAACATGGAGAAAGAGCATCAGGAAACTAAAAAAATTTTATCAGACCTTAAACGTCTATTAGAGACTTCTGAACGTAATTAGTTTTTTTATTTCCATCGCTTTTTTATTCCAATTAAATCATTCCCTCCCCCGAAGTCCCAAAAAACTTCGCAGGGAGGGAATTTTATTGGATATATAGCTGCTTTTTCCTAAAAAACTGCTCCACACTTGTCAAAAAAATGAAAAAAAAACGTACCTTTGTTCCTAAGTTTGTTGCTTGGCTTGTTTGCAAGCAGAGCAGGGTATTTTTCACAAAAACATAGTCAGTATCAGATGACCAAGAAACTAATTCGTTTTGATTGGGCGATGAAAAAATTGCTACGTCACAAAGCCAATTTTGGCATTTTAGAGGGTTTTTTATCCGAGTTACTTCGTTTTGATGTGACCATAGAAAGCATTTTAGAAAGCGAAGGCAACAAACAAGACGAGTATGACAAATATAACCGAGTAGATATTTTGGTCAAAAGCCAAAGTAACGAATTATTGTTGGTAGAAATTCAGAACGACTCCCAAATAGACTACTTTCAACGGATGCTTTTTGGGGTGTCGAAGTTAATTACGGAGTATATCAAAGAAGGCGAACCATATGGCACCATTAAAAAAATCTACTCCATCAATATTGTCTATTTCGGATTGGGACAAGGCAAAGATTATGTGTATGAATACAAAGGTGAGTTTGTTGGTTTGCACGAAAACGACATTTTGCTGCCCACCAGCTTGCAAAAACAGGGTTTCAAAGTAGAAAAAGTATCTGACATTTTTCCTAAATACTACATTCTGAAAGTAAACAACTTTAACAACATCGCAAAAGACACATTGGACGAATGGGTGTATTTTCTCAAAAACAGCGAAGTAAAAGATACTTTTAAGGCGAAGGGTTTGGACAAGGCAAAGGAAAAATTGCGCTACGAAAGGCTGACCGACGAAGAAAAGAAAATGTATGACCGTTTTCAAGAAAATAGACGCATCGAAAATAGTGTGCGTTATACGGCAAGGCAAGAACAAGCAGCCGAAATTGCTAAAAGAATGATTGTAGCAGGTTCGAAAGATGATTTTATTGCCCAAATGACCGATTTAACTCTCGAACAAATAGCTCAACTGCGTAGGGGAGAAGATTAGTGGCGGGTGAATGTGGTATTTGTGAGAGCGGTAGAGGTGTAAATTTCATCTTGCACATAGCCCAATGCCTTAGCTTTGCTCCAAATTTGGAAAAACTGTATTTTTCAGCGAGTAATTACAACAACTAACAACAAATGTGTACTATAAACACAAATAAACAACCATAAAACATACAGCTATGACAAAAATTAAATCTCTTTGGTTCGGACTTTTCCTTTTAAGCATTGGCACCACAATATACGGACAAACGAATAGGTTTGACGTTGGTGTTGAAGGTAGCCCAAGTTTAATTTTTATGGGAGGCAACAACTATATTAGTAGTTACCAAAAACCAACTATCGGTTTTTCGAGCGGACTTTTTTTTCAGTTTAATTTCAAAAAGATTATTTCGTTACGGACAAATCTTTCTTTTGAGAGAAAAGGCAGTATTATTTATTCTCAAATGATAGATGTTAACGGAAATCCAGTTGGAAAAGTAACTACCAATATAAACTTTGATTACCTGACTTTTCCACTCCTTGTTCGGGCAACATTTGGAAAAAAGATTCATTTTTTTGTAAATGCTGGACCATATTTTGGTTATTTAATTAAACAAACGTTTGTATCTAAAGGAGACAATATTCCTAATACAACCTATGACAGAACATCGGACAACAAACGATTTGATATTGGCATTTCAAAAGGATTGGGATTTTCTGTTCCAATCAAAGAAAAGTTTGAATTTTCATTTGAGGCAAGAAACAATCTTGGACTTTATAATGTAAGTGCAGTTCCTATTGAAAACAATGGAACTACTAAAACAAATTCAACGAATTTTCTTTTTGGTTTCACCTATAAATTTGGACAACGAGCTTCAGACACGAAATAGTTTTATGGCAGAAGAATTTGATAACGACATTATCAAGTAGTTTTAGCTTGTGTTGTTCTAAAAAAATGACAAATACCTGATATTTGATAATGATAATCTGATAAGTACCTTATCAAGGTGTTATTTGTTATTATCCAAACAAACCGATTAACTGACAATATTACTAGCTCAAAATAATAAAAACCCCGATGGGGTGACACGTTTATAGCCCAGAAACAATAGAATAATTAACATAAACCCCGATGGGGTGACACATTATTCGACAAAACATGACATCATTTCACCCCGTCGGGGTTTATGCTTTTTTTGTTCCGTTTTTTTTGCTATAAACCTATCACCCTTTCAGGGTTTATTTAAATACTTTCTTATCGTTGCTATTTTCAGAAATACCACTTAATAATGTCGCTATCAAAATTTGGTCTAAAGGGCAACAAAAAAACGGCGAATGCTACGATAGCATTCGCCGTTTTTCAATAAATAGTATTGTGGCAGTTTGATAGGTGTGAGCAAAACTCACTTTGCCATTATTGCACCAATACTTTTCTCACAATTTGTTGATTATCGGAGGTAGTAAGGTTTACAAAATAAGAACCAGCGGGCAGGTTGCCAAAGTTAAGCGGAACTTGGTGTGTGCCTGCTGCGCGTTTGCCCATATTCACGCTGCGCACCACTTGTCCTTTGAGGTTATAGATAGTAATAGTAGCAGTTGTGTTGGCAGGAAGGCTCACTACTGCGTTGGCAGCCTCGTGGATAGGGTTAGGGAATACGTTAATTGCCAAAGCACTTGGCATCACGTTGTTGTTGCCTGTTGCATCAAAACTTGGCAAGGTCGTATCACAACCAAAATCGGGATTAGCATATTTGGTACAACGATACATACCGCGACCGTGTGTGCCAATGTAGAGTACATTACAGCCGGCGGTTTTCATAGCTTGTTCGCGGATACGGAACACAGGCACATTGCCGACATTGGTCAATTCGGGAGTCCATGTTTCTGTCGAACGGCTATACATCCATACACCCATTTCGGTAGCTGCCAAAATTTTGTCGGGGTCATCAGTTAAAGCAACGGCATCATAGATAGGCATCGGAGGTAAGTCGGCTTGGATAGAGGTGAAAGTGGGGTTAGTGGTATTGGCGTTGGTAGAAAGGTAGATATTGTCTGCCTCGCCATAGTTACCCAAAGTCACAATCAATTCGGTAGAGACTACACCTTGTGCAACGCTGGTTACATAGCGTCCTGCGTCAACAGTTACTTCTTTTTTGGTGGGTGTAGTATTTAGGCTACCCAAACGATACACTTTACCATTGTCGGAACCTGCCCAAAGGGTATTGCCGTCTTTGGTGAAACCCACACAACTCACGCCACCGCTGCTAAATTTGTAGGGAGCATTGGTAGTATTGTTTTCTGCTAAATTGACATTGGGACGGTTAATCCAAGTGGGGATAGTTCCTACATCAAGAGGATTTTTGGTAAAATAAATTTCGCCATTGGTAGAACCTGTTGCCAACTTAGCATCTACTTGGTTTGTGGTTTGGTATTTTACCAAATCTTCCCACAAAGCAAAAGGTGTCACAAATTCTGCTCCACCATCAATAGCTCCGTCACCACTACAAGCAGGAGGAGTACCCACCATCGGTTGGCAGTCAATTGTTTCGTCAAAAGGCACTACAAAACCATCACCTGCATTAGCCGAACGATACAGTGCGCCATTCGGATTGCCTACGAACATGACATTGGAATTGATGTGCGAAATTTCGGCATAGCCACCATCACCACCATTTACTTCGTTGGCAGACAACATGGCATTGATCCCATTGAAACGAACATATTGTGTACCATTGTCTTGTGTGCCTCCCAAAACGCGTCCTTCCAAACTTGCAGCTACACTATAGAATTGTGTAATATTGTAGTTTTTGTTCATTGTTTTGAAAGTGGGTTGTGCTAAATAGGCATTATTACTAACACTCACACCACCGTCCGAAACGACATACATACGGTTAGGGTTGTTGGGGTCAAAGACAACATCGTGTTTGTCGGAGTGGACATAGTAAGGGTTGCTGGCATCTTCAAACAAATTGTCGATTTGCATCCAGTTGTCTGTCGAAGACCATGACCAGAGGGTTACACCCGCCAAGAAAATACGGTTTTCGTTGTTGGGGTCAACAGCAATGGCTAAATCATATCCTCCTTGACATTGTACGCTATTACCCATTGGTTCGAAGAAGTTTTCGTCTCCATCACCAATAACATACCAGAAGTCACCACCGTTGTCTGTGCTATATACTTTGTCGGTACATTCATTGCTTAGAACATATACTGCATAAACCTTGTTGGGATTGGTGGGCGATACAGCCAAACGGCGACGGGCGCCGCTATTGGGTAATTTGCCTGTTTGTGTGCCACTCATCATCGTGAAGGTATTGCCATCAGTAGAGCGATAATAGCTACCGCCCGCAAAGGCGTGAACTGTTCCGTTGTTGGCAACCACTACATCAAAACCTTGTCCTGTCACACCGGGTACAGTTGTCCAAGTTTCACCACCATCTTCACTTACTTTTAGTGTACCTCCAGTACCTCCTGTGCCTGCATAAATGGTGCCATCGGGAGCCACTGTAATTTTATTGATACTTGCCCAACCATCATTGGCATTATTGGCATTAGAAGGGCGTGTGCTTGGCAACAAACGGAAAGTTTGTCCGCCGTCGGTAGATTTGTAAATACCTTCGCCGGGTACGCCTCCTGCTCCTTGTCCAAAGTAGTAGTAGAATCCTTCGCCTGTGCCGAGATAGATGTCACCATTGGTGGGGTCTTGTACGCCACAAGAGAACGCCATTGATTCGAACATTGGTTGTCCGTTTACTTCTTGGGTGTTTTGTGGGTGGTCAGACCAATTTAAGCCTCCGTCATAAGATACAAAGATACCACCTGCTACACTGGCAGCCAATAAATGGTTAGAGTTATTGCGGTCTACGATGATGGTACGAGTACGTCCGCCGACATCGTTGGGACCCAAGAATTCCCAATTTAATTCGCCTGCGCGTTCTGCTGCTTTTTGCATAGTTTTTTTGCGGGCGTTAAATACATCGGCGGGGTCAATAGCGTTAGTGGTGGGGTTAGCTTTGCGGCGCCATAAATAGTCGCGTGCGCCTGCCCATTCCTGTGCTTCTTCTTCCACGTATTCGGCATTGCGTTCAATGCGTTCTGCTTGTGCCTGTTGGCGACTGTATTGCTGCCACAAAGGATAAGCACCTATCGCAGAGGCAGCTACTAAGCCAAGTAGTAAAAGTTTTTTCTTCATTGTATTTTTTGTTTAAGATTATTTTGGAAAAACTACTTATTCCCCAATAGCTATGGGTATTTTATTGAAATAGCATTTAGGCTAAGAAGTTTGGGCAGCTATTAAAACTTGCTGTCCTTAATTGCGTCGTAAAAGTAGGGGTTTTTATTGTTTTGTGCAAAAAAAAGTAAATAATTTGTTAATTTTTGGCAATAGAAAGACAAAAACTGCTTTTTGAGGGAGCGTATTGTCTGTTTTTTTCAATTATTGAGGGTAGTAACGATTTGGGTCAAATGGCGTAAGATGTAAATAATTTGCATTAAATCTTCGGTTTTTGTGGCATCATAAGAATGGCTTATGCAATAGTGTTGGTCTAACAAAGTGGTGAAGTGCCAATATTTTCCTTGTAGATAACAACCATAGACGGCTTGTTGGTGGTTGTTTTGTTCTTGTGCCAAGAGCATTGCCACTAACATTTGTCCTTCGGCATCGTCTTGGGATTTTTTGCCTTTTTTGAATTCTTGTAGAAAAAAGTAAGGAATTTTGGGTGTGTTAATGCCCAAGGGTGTTGCTAACATGGCATCACAAATCACCGATAAAGGAATGTCTTGCACCATACCAGATAGTGGGCGTTCATAAAAAAGTTTGGCTTTGTCGGGTACTTCAAAATCAGCAAAAAAGAACACAAATGAAAGGAAGTGCATTTTCAGTTCTTCTTCATTCCACATATCACCCTCCCACGCCAATTTTTGCCGTTGTTTTTCTAATGGTGGCGGTAAAGTATAGCCGTTATCTATAGTTACTTGTAACCATTCGTCTAACAAGACGCATTGTCGGTCTTTTTTTATACCGAAATAGGCTATTACATGGTCGGTATCGTATTTTAGTTTTTTGAGGTCTAATTTTTTCATGCTATTACATTTGGGGATATTTTTTTAAGTAAAATTTAGGGTATCTATCAGGCTGTCTATATTGTTAGGCAAAAAATCGCTACAAAAGTTGCGCTTTTTTTTGACATAACCAAACAAAACAAACTCAAAACATACTTTTCTTGTGCGAAAGTAGTGTTTTTTGCCAATAAAGTTGTACCTTTGCTCGATGTTTTGTTGGTCTAATATAACGAACTTGCGAAACCCTCTCAAACACTTGTCGATATGACTATAAAGGGAAAGATTTTACACATTCTTTTATTTCAGCGAATAAAAGACAGACGCACCCAAATTGTAGTAGGATATTTAAAGCGTTTGTATGTAGGTATTCTACTATTAATACTCACCCTCACCATAGGTATTGTTGGCTATATCTTCATAGAAGACTATACTTTTATAGAGGCGTTTTATATGGCTATTATTACCTTGGCTTCGGTGGGTTTTATGGAAGTTCGCCCGTTAAGCGATGTGGGGCGGATATTCACCGCAATTTTAATTATTACCAATTTAGGAGTATTTGCCTATTCTATTTCGGTATTATCTGGTTTTTTGATAGAAGGCAACTTCCGAAAACTTTGGGAACATTATACCATGTTAAAAAAAATTACAGAACTCGAACATCATGTAATCGTTTGTGGCTATGGGCGTTATGGGCGCGAAGTGTGTGAGTATTTTTTGCATCACAAATTACCTTTTGTGGTTATTGAACGCTCTGAGGCAACCATAGAAGAACTGAAATTAGCCGATATAACTTTTATTCAAGAAGATGCCACTCATGA
The DNA here is from genome assembly GCA_016787295.1 of Chitinophagales bacterium. Taxonomy (GTDB): domain Bacteria; phylum Bacteroidota; class Bacteroidia; order Chitinophagales; family UBA2359; genus JAEUUX01. The sequence goes on along the minus strand of JAEUUX010000056.1, from coordinate 14,135 downwards.
TGAGGCTTTAGAGGAGGCAGGTATTCACAAAGCCCGTGCTTTAATTGCTTGTCTTCCCGATGATGTTGCCAATTTGTTTGTCGTTTTATCGGCGCGCCAAATGAATCCAAAACTAAAAATTGTTAGTCGTGCCAGCTCTGCCAAATCTGAAACGAAACTACATTTGGCAGGAGCCAACGAAGTTATTACACCTGAAACCATTGGCGGATTCTATATGGCATCACTCACAACCAAACCCGATGTGGTAGAATTTTTTAGGATCATCTCCAACGAAACCCACCACAGCATTAGCTTCGAACAACTTAGTTTTGATGATATTTCTAACAAAAAAATGCCCAAAACGTTGCGCGAGTTGGATATTGTTGCTCGAACGGGGGCTAACCTTATTGGTGTGAAAATGCCGGACGGACGTTATATCATCAATCCTTCCTTAGACCTTATTTTAGAGTCTGATATGTGCCTAATTGCTTTGGGAACGCCTAATCAAATTGCTGCCCTACAAGAGTATTGTCACACCACCACAGGAAAACAATCTTCTACAAAATTGCGATTTTAGACACTACATAAACAAATATTGATTACCCAATTACCTAAAATTGTATGAAAAAATGGTACTTTTTTCTCGCAGTTCTTGCTTTCACTTGGAATTGCGAATCTATGGTTTTTGCACAACGCACATGCGGTACTATGGAACGTTGGCAACAAAAAGTGGAACAAAACCCTAAATTGGCAAAAGTACGCCAATGGAATGACCAACGAGCCGCTACCGCATTGCAGCACAATACCCACACGCCCACACGTGATCTTTATACCATTCCTGTTGTGGTGCATGTTTTGTGGAACACTAATGCCGAAAATATCTCCGATGCTCAAGTGCTTTCGCAAATAGAGGTATTAAACGCCGATTTTGCTCTCCTCAATGCCGACACGGTGAATATTCCGCAGGCATTTAAAACTATTGCTTCTGCCACCGATTTTCAGTTTTGTATGGCACAACAAGACCCCGAAGGTAATCCCTCTAATGGTATCCATCGCGTTCAGACCACAACTACTACTTTTGGTGGTAACGACCAAATCAAATCTGCTGCTACAGGTGGTGCCGATGCTTGGGATCCTACACGTTATTTTAATATTTGGGTAGGAGACCTTGGCTTTGGTTTGTTGGGTTATGCCCAATTTCCCGACGACCCCAACGAAGATACCTACGGTGTGGTTATCAACTATACTGCTTTTGGAGATATGGGAACAGCTCAAGCACCTTTTGGACTCGGACGTACTGCCTCGCACGAAATTGGTCACTGCTTTGGCTTATACCACATTTGGGGCGATGATGGCGGTGCTTGTAGCGGCTCCGACCAAGTAACCGATACACCTAATCAAGGCGATGCTACATCAGGTTGTGGCACTTTCCCCGAATTGGACAACTGCACCACCACAGGCAACGGCATCATGTTTATGAACTATATGGACTATTCCGATGATGATTGCCTCAATATGTTCACTCGCCTACAAGCCCAACGTATGACTAATATGTTTGAGCAGTATTGGAGTATTTTAGCCCAATCTACGGCTTGTTCGTCGCCTATTGTGTATGCCCAAGATGCTGGTGTTGATAAAATTTGGTCACCCGAAGGCAATGCCTGCGAAACAACTATCTATCCTACCATTCGCCTCAAAAACTTTGGTAGCGAACCTCTTACAAGCGTTTTGGTGAAGTATACTATAGATAATGGAACACCACTTAGCTTTGCTTGGACAGGCAATTTGGCTGCTGAGGCTACAACCGATGTGGTGCTACCCGAAACAACTGTTACTATTGGCACACACACCATTAGAGCTTATACCGAACTGCCCAACAACATTGCTGATCCCAACAATATTAACGACGATTGGGAAATTGATTTTCAGATTATCGATGCCACACCTGTTAGTGTGCCTTTATTGCAAGGTATCGAGACCGTTGCTTTTCCGTCCAACGGTTGGGAAGTGGCGAATCCTGACGGCGGAATCACGTGGGAGCGCACCACAGCAGCTAAGAAAACAGGTAATGCCTCTGTATACATTAATAACTATGACTACGACACAGCAGGTAATGCAGATAGCGGCGTTTATGACGATTTTATCTCGCCTCCTATTGACCTTACTTCTTTGCAAGGAGCTACGCTCGATTTTCAGGTAGCCTACGCCAGCTATACAGCAGCAGGAACAGCAGGCAATACTTGGGATACTTTGCAAGTGTGGTTGCAACCTACTTGTGGTGGTGAACCTGTTTTGTTATACAACAAATACAGTTCCGATTTAGCCACCGCCAACAATACTACCAACGTATTTACGCCCACTGCCTCACAATGGCGAATGGAAACTATCGAACTACAGCCATACACCAATTTGGGTAATGTGCGTGTTGTGTTCCGCAATCGTTCGCACTTCGAAAACAACCTTTATATTGACGATATCAATATTCACGCTTGGGCAGTTGGTAACAATACTGTTGCAGCCCCCAAACCTTATCTGCATATCGCTCCCAATCCATTTGACCAAAGCACCCAAATCCATTGTTATGCTCCCACAACGAGCGACATTCGCATTACTATCTATGATGCAGTTGGCAAACAAGTGTGGGAACAAGTGCAAAAACAACATAATGGCAGCTATGATTATACTCTCACCGACCAACAATTGCCGAGTGTTGGGGTATATGTAGCCCAAATTCACATTGGTAATGTGGTGTTTAGTCAAAAAATCGTTAAACAATAACAATTTTTTATCTTTATTCGCCATTCAGCGCTTCAAATCGTTATGAATGGCGAATATTGCTCGCAAAGTTAGCATAAGGGCAAATAAAAACCAAATAAAAAAAAAGCCGTTTATCCGAAATTTCGCCCCAAAAAACCTAAGCGATTTGGTAGCAAAACAAGTAAGAATACAAGTATTATTGGCATAACAGCACATTGCACGCGTCATTTGTGGAATCGCAAAAATACACGATATTAACCCCATACACCTACAAAACCATATCTTAATTATGACCAATTTACACCTACTGCATCGTCCGCGCCGTTTGCGAAAAAACAGCATTGTGCGCAACATGGTTGCCGAAACACACCTATCCAAAGACATGTTGATGTATCCCTATTTTGTGATGAAAGGCAAAGGCATACAAAATCCTATTGCTGCCATGCCGGGCATCGACCATTTTTCACCTGATACGTTGGTACGTGACATAGAACCTTTGCTCAAGCGTGGCATCAACAAAATTTTGCTTTTTGGTGTGGGCGATACCAAAAGCGATATGGCAGATAGTGCCTATAACGACAATAGCGCTGTGCCTACAGCCCTTCGTTTGCTCAAAGCCACTTTTGGCAACGACCTTTATGTGGCTACCGATGTTTGTGTTTGTGCTTATACCACACACGGACATTGCGGCGTATTGGCACACGACCATATTTTGAACGATGAAAGCGTTGTCTTGTTGGGCAAAATGGCACTAACACACGCCCAAGCTGGAGCCGACATGGTGGCTCCGTCCGATATGATGGACGGTAGAGTGGGGCATATTCGTCATGTATTGGATAATGCGGGTTATAGCGAAACGGCGCTGATGGCATACAGTATCAAATATGCCTCTGCTTATTATGGCCCTTTTCGCGAAGCCGCCGATTCTGCTCCACAAAAGGGAGACCGAAAAGGCTACCAAATGGATTTTCGCAATCCCAACGAATCTATGCGCGAAGCCATGCTCGACGAGAATGAAGGAGCAGATGTGTTGATGGTAAAACCTGCTTTGGCGTATTTAGACATTATCCACCAATTGCGACAACAAACCCATTTACCGGTGGCGTGTTATAATGTATCGGGTGAATATAGTATGCTCAAGTTGGCTGCACAACACCAATTGATTAACGAACAAAATTTGGTGATGGAAAATATGTATGCTTTTGCTCGTGCAGGTGCGAATATCATCATTACCTATCATGCCAAAGATATTGTACTGCAAGAATGGCTATAAATGATAACAGCCTTTTTGTAAACCAACCAAAGACGAGTAACCCTAAGTTGGTCTACTCGTCTTTGAGGTTTGTATGATGATGTCGAAAGACAATGTGTCGTCTTTTTTGCAACCTATAATGAGGCTGTTATTGGGTAATCAATTCGCGAGCTTCTTGCAAAGCGGCTGCAATGCCTTCGGGTTGCTGCCCGCCTGCTGTGGCAAAGAAACTTTGTCCGCCACCGCCGCCTTTGATATGTCCCGAAATCTTTTTGATGATTTGAATAGCATCAAAACGGTTTTTAAGAGAGTCACTAACCATAACGCTAAGGTGTGCTTTTCCGTTGAGGTTTGCTCCGAAAACAGCGACTAAATTTGCGGTTTCGTTGCGAAGGTCAAAAGCAATTTTTTTCACCAAATCAGCGCTATCTACCTTGATGTTGGCAGTAAGTAGATGCACACCGTTGGGCAATGTTTGGATTTGCTCTTTGAGTTGATTTTTCAAACGCCCTGCTTCCTCCAATTTGACGCGTTCCAATTCTTTGCGCAATTGGTTGTTTTCGTCCAATACCTGCTCAACACTTTTGACCAATTCGCGTGGATTTTTGAGCAACTGTTTTACGGATTTGAGCTGATGAGCTTCTTGGCTAAGGTATTGAAAAGCAGGCAAAGCGGTTAAGGCTTCGATGCGACGAACGCCCGCAGAACTTGCACTTTCAGCAGTAATTTTGCAAAAACCTATTTCACCAGTAGCTTTTAGGTGTGTGCCGCCACATAGCTCGATGGAAAAGTTGGGGTCAAAAATGACCACACGCACTTTGTTGCCATATTTTTCGCCAAACAAAGCCATTGCTCCCATCGCTTTTGCTTTTTCGATGGGCATTTGGCGATATTCTTGGAACGGAATATTCTGGCGAATGCGAGCATTAACAATAGCTTCTACTTGAGCAATTTCTTCGTCGGTAATTTTGGCAAAATGACTGAAATCGAAACGCAAATAATCGGCATTCACTAATGAACCTTTTTGCTCAACATGTTTGCCCAACACTTGGCGCAGGGCGGCATGTAGCAGGTGTGTGGCGGTGTGATTGGTGCTAATAGCGTGTCGTTTTTCGGCATCAACTTTTGCCAAACAATTGGCACTTAAGTCATTAGGCAAGTTTGTGGTATAATGGACAATTAGGTTGTTTTCTTTTTTGGTGTCTATCACCCTGATGGATTGATTGCCAAAAGTGAGAGTGCCAGTATCACCCACTTGACCGCCGCTTTCGGCATAAAAAGGCGTTTCGGCAAGTACAATTTGATATTGTGTTTTGCCTTTTTGTTCCACTTTGCGGTATTTAATGACTTCTGTGGTTACTTCGAGCATGTCGTAGCCCAAGAAAGTACTGTTTTGATAATCGGGATTTTGTATAATCCAGTCACCTGCTTCGATTTTAGCTGCTTGGCGGGCGCGTTCTTTTTGTTCGTTCATTGCCACCGTAAAACCGTCTTCGTCTATGTCCAAACCTTTTTCTTGAGCAATGAGGCGGGTGAGGTCGCGCGGGAAACCATAGGTATCGTATAGTTCAAACACCACTTTGCCTTCTATTTGCTGTTGTTGTTGGGTTTGCATTTGTTCTTCGAGCTTGTTGAGTCGGCTCAAACCAGCATCTAAGGTACGCAAGAAACTTTGCTCTTCTTCGCGAATAACATTTTCTAAGAAAGATTGGTTGGTGCGCAGTTCAGGATACAAACCCTCAAATTGTCCAACGACAGTTGGCACTAATTGGAACAAAATCGGCTGCTTGTAGTGCAGATAACTGAACGCATATCGCACAGCACGGCGCAAAATACGGCGAATAACATAACCCGCTCCCGTATTGGAAGGCATTTGCCCGTCTTGAATGGTGAAGATGATAGCGCGAATGTGGTCGGCTAAAACGCGCATAGCAATGTCTGTTTTGGGGTTATCACCATATTGTATGCGGGTGATGCGGCTAATTTCGTCGATGATAGGCATAAAAACGTCTGTATCATAGTTGGACGATTTGTGCTGCGCAGCTCGCACCAATCGCTCAAAACCCATACCTGTGTCAACGTGTTTGGCAGGCAACGGTTCGAGTGTGCCGTCGGCTTTTCTGTTAAATTGGATAAAGACGTTATTCCAGATTTCGATGACTTGTGGATGGTCTTTGTTGACCAAACTTTCGCCAGCGATCAACGCTCTTTCTGCATCAGGACGCAAATCTATGTGGATTTCGCTACAAGGACCACAAGGACCAGTATCGCCCATTTCCCAAAAATTGTCTTTTTTGTTACCGTAGATGATATGGTTATCGGGCAGTATTTTTCGCCATTCGCTCAAAGCTATTTCGGCAGGAGGCAGTCCTTCTTTGGCATCGCCTTCAAAGACGGTGGCATAGAGGCGATCTTTGGGTAGATGCAAAACATCGGTGAGGTACTCCCACGACCAAGCAATGGCATCTGCTTTAAAATAATCGCCAAAACTCCAATTGCCGAGCATTTCGAACATGGTATGGTGATAGGTATCAACGCCTACTTCTTCGAGGTCGTTGTGTTTGCCCGAAACGCGCATACACTTTTGTGAATTGACCACACGCGGAGCAACAGCAGAACCATTGCCCAAAAAAATATCCTTGAACTGATTCATACCCGCATTGGTAAACATGAGGGTAGGGTCGTTTTTTATTACGATGGGTGCCGATGGCACAATAAGGTGATTTTTAGATTCGAAAAAACGCAGAAACGATTGGCGTATTTCGTTGGCTGTCATTATCATGAGCTACACTATATAATTTGGGTCGCAAAGTTACGGATTAGTCTTGAATTATTATAGTATTGCAGATTTTTATTGTTGTTTTGGGTATTGAGAAGCGAGATGTAGTGTTATGAAGGGGGGCATATCAGGGAACTAAATTGTTTGTTGTATGCGCTAATCGTTGATGGTTCAAATAGATTTACTATGGGTTGTTGTACGACTTTCGGAGGATAAGTGTTAACTTGATTAATTAAAAAGTTTCAAAATTGTGACATTTTTTTTTAAAAAAAAACAAGAAAAAATGAGTAGCAAATCTTAGCAAAATACAATATTCACACACAAAAAGACAGAGTGTTCCAATTATATAGAATACAATAAGCCCTCTAAGTGTTTGTTAGTGAAAAAAAGTTTAAAACCCTAAAAATCAGGATTTTATAAGTTTGTTTTTTGTTTAATGTGTTTTTACAAATGCCATGTTCTTTTATTTTAACTACCTAAACTGCCCCAAAAATACTATCAATAAACAAAAAAAGCACTAATAAAAACTGCTATGTGGGTTAACAAACCGATAAATTTGTACAAAACATTCCTATACCAATTTACAACAAAAATTCTTACCTTTGCGGACGAGTCTTTGTATAATCGTAGCTTCATAGTTTTTATTATATTTGAGTAAAATGGTATTCGTTATGATAAAAGACTTGTGCAAAAAACAAATACTATTACAATTAAAGCTATAAATAATCAGTAATAATATACCTAACTAATTTAATTTTTTTATGATGAAAAAAAGTAATTTTTTACCAAATTTACTCGTATTGTGCGTATTTGGTTTGTTTTGTTCTTTAACAAATGCGCAAACCTTGACCCGTGTTAAACCAGCACAAACTCCTGATAAACCATCGGTAGCTCGTGAAGCACCTGTTTATGCACAACCTGCTCCTGGTTTTAACCCTGCTGTTGGTATTAAAAGTAACGTCCCCAACTTTAAGACGGCAGAAGAAAAGCAAGCTTATTCAGTAGTTCAAAAACAAGCTAAACAAACAGGCGCTGTTACCAACCAACCAACAGCGGCTCAAAAACAGGCTGAAGTGCAAGCAAAAAGCAACAATGAAAAATATGCCAAACTTCAAGCATACGAAACTCAACACCTTAAAGGTGTAGATGTAAATACCCCTGAAGGTCGTATTAAACGTATGCAAATACAAAAAGAGTTTTATTTGGCTAATGGAGATGCTGCTACTGCTGCAAAAATAGATGCTACTATTAAGGCTGCTACCAAATAAATAGGTCGGGAGTCACCTGATTAGCTTACAAAAATGTATTCGGCAATTTTTGCTATGTAGCAAAAACTGCCGAATACATATACTAAAACACAAAATAGTGGGAAATATAAAACAGCAATCGTTATACTATGCAGTCATTTCGTATGTTGGTGTAATACTTGGGGCATTAAGTACCCTCATCATACAACCTCGATTGCTATCTCCCGAAATTATTGGTTTGCTTGGCACCATTAGCGATGCTGCTTTTTTGTTAGTGCCATTAGTTAAGTTTGGAGCCGATGCCATCTTGGTTCGCTACTATTTTGTATTTGCCGATGTGCCGAATGCGATTAGTACTTTGTTTTATTGGGTTGTCAAACGATTGCTATGGAGTATAGCTATATTTATACCTGTTTATTTATTGGTGTCTCCATATATAGAAATTCTATTTAGAGAGAAATCAATTCTTTTTGTAAAGTATATATATTGGGTAATACCACTTACTATAGCTTTAGTATTTTATAGTGTTATAGAAGCTTATACTCAAATTAAAAAATACACAACAGCATTAGTTTTTGTAAGAGAAATAGCCTTAAGATTAGGTATTGTTAGTTTGATTTTATTATTTTACTATCAACTAATTGCGCTAAATTTCTTAGTTGCTTACTATGTCATACTACATATTGTGCTATTGGTGTTATTATTGGTTTTTTTAAAAAGCAAAAATATTTTATCTATCAATATTGCCGCTATAGATACCAATAAAATGCCTGATATATTAAAATATAGTATTTTGATTACAGTAGGAGGTATTTGCGGAATAGCAGTAACTAAAATAGATAGCCTATTAATAACAAAGTATCTTGGTTTAGCTCAGAATGGTATTTACCGTATTTCTTTTTTTATAAGTGTGATGATTGAAATACCTGGACATGCACTTAAACAGTTGGTAGCTCCGTTGGTGGCTCAATATGCACAGGAGAAAAACAAAGAAGCACTTGAAACCTTATATAAAAGAGTAAGTAATAACCAATTATTGATTGGTGTGGGGTTGTTTTTGATAATATGGTTTAATATAGATATGTTGTTTCAGATTATGCCAAACGGAAATATTTACGCAATTGGAAAAGATGTTTTCTTTTGGGTGGGATTAGCAAAGCTATTCGATTTAGCCACAGGTAACAATGAAGAGATAATTGCATATTCTTCTTATTATACATGGGCGCTTTCGGTTGGAATAATACTTATTATTGTAACAATTGTAACAAATAGCATTTTAATACCACAATATGGTATTGTAGGCGCTGCGTTTGCGACTAGCCTTACCATTGTAGCCTACAACTTAACAAAGTTGATAATAATATATATTAAGTTTGGTATTTTACCGATTAGTCTTAAAACATTATACTGTGTCGGGATAGGATTATTTACATGGTTTGTTAGCAATCAATTGAGTATTATTGTTTCAGGAAATCCTTTTATAGATATAATAGTACAATCATTGTTTATACTAATTGTATATGGAGTGTTAGTCTATTATTTTAAAATATCGCAAGATGTTAATAATATTGTGGAAAAATATGTTGGATTGACTTAAAAAGTACTTAAAAATATTTTTATGACCAAATTGTCTACTCTTTGGAGTATTAAAGATAAACTTTTTGCAATTATTCTTAGTATTGTTGTTTTGGGGGTATACACCAATAGTATTGCTAATCAATATGGATTAGATGATGACATAACCATTTTTAAAAACCTCGAAATAGCGAAAGGTATCAAGGGGATTCCAACAATTATTACACAACCTTACTTAGATGTTTATCATGGGGCTTCTTATGGTTATCGCCCAATTTCGGCTATAAGTTTTGCCATCGAACATAGTTTATGGGGTTTTAATCCTCATATTAGCCATTTTGTAAACATAATACTATATATTGCCAATATATTAGTCTTGTTTGTGTTTTTTCTGCGCTTATTGCCAAATGTTAATCGCTACTTTATTTATGCAGGAATATTACTTTTTGCCCTGCACCCCATTCACACCGAAGTAGTGAACAACCTTAAATCGCGTGATATTCTTTTTGCATTTTTGTTTGGAGTTTGGGCAATAACACTTGCTCTGAATCTCTTGGTAGCAAATCCTCAAAAGATCAAAATACTTATTACAAGTACTTTATTGTATATTGTTGCTTGTTTAGCACATCCAATGTCAATACTTTTTGCGGCAATATGGCTGTTAGTATTATTGTTCAAGCAACCCATTACGACGCTATTGCAAGGCAAAAATATTGTAGCAACTTTTTTGATAATACTGTTTGTTGCTTCTTTTAAAATTGTCGATTTATATACAGATTTTATTTCACAAGGATATAAAGTAGATACTAATTTTTTGTGGGAAAACCCTTTGTATGTTTTCCATGATACAGATAAGATGATAGGTTTATCGTTCAACTCCCTCTTATTTTATCTAAAACAACTACTCATACCTTACCCGCTTGCCTACTACTATGGATATAACCAAATTCCGTACCAAAGTTGGCAAAATACACTACCACTGCTATCCATTTTACTTTATACAACCATATTGTTAGGAGGTATTTGGGGAATATTAAAACAAAAATTAATAGGCTTTTTATTATTATTGTATTTTGCCTGTATTTTCCCTTTTTCCAACCTTTTGCAAATTGGACCAGGGATAGTAGCAGAGCGCTGGACTTATTTAGCATCGGTGCCAATAAGCATGATAGTGGCATATATGGTATTTAAACTATTTAAAACCGATACATATCAACTGCAAACCAATAAATTGCCTGCAATTCCTATTGCAATCATTGGAATGGTTGCCACAGTATTTGCCATAGTTGTTATACAACGAAATCCCAATTGGTATAATACAACCACTCTTGCTGCACATGATATTGCATATTTACCTAATTCTGCCAAAGCCAACTCTTTTTTGGCAGAAGAAATGATGAAAACATACTTACTTGAAGCAGAAAACAATCCCGATAAACATACTGCTATAGAAGGACTTTTCCTCAACGCATTGAAAATTGATAGTACTTATGCCGAAGTATGGAATAATTTAGGTGTTATGAATTTCCGAAAAGGGGATACAATTACTGCCCAAATTTGTTATGAACAAGCACTTAAGTATAAACAACCTTATTATTTAGCAATGTCGAATTTGGCAGACATCTATAATAAAAAAGGGGATTTTAATAAAGCTATACAATTATACACAGACTATATTCAGCAAGACTCTTCTCAAATAAATGCTTTTTTAAATCTTGCTCGATTTCAAAGTGCTACTAAACAATTAGATGTAGCATTAAAAACAAATCAAGTAGCTTTGCAACTTTTTCCAAAACAAAGCGCCATCATTTATGACAATAATGCAGTGATTTTGTATGAAAATGACCTAAAAGAAGAAGCATACAAAAATTGGCAATTGGCACTCCAAAAAGACCCTAATAACGAGAAATTGCAATACAAAATAAATAACATAAAAAAAGACATTGATATAAACAAATAATTTTTATTTACCTTATTTTTTATCTATGAAAAATTTATCGAAATTGCTGATAGTGATATTTTTATGTATCCTATCACAATACAGTAATGCACAAAGTAAAATAAATGTGCAAACGTTGCAACCTCTACCAACGTTGCAATTTAAAGAAATCGTAGTAAAATTTTCGGAAATCCCCGAAATTGCTGATTTCAAACAATTATTACGCGTTAAAAACCTTGCTGATATACAAGGAGGTGAGAACGCAATAATGCTCGAAATTATGGATAAACTCATCAACTACAATGCAGGGAAGTTGTACAATGATGGGGTTATTTCATGGGTTTTACCCAAAGAAGCGGTTGTTTTACAACACAATCCAAATCTTGACTCTAATGTTATTAAAACACAATTTTTGCAAGTCGTAACACAAAGCTACCAAACAGTTGAGCAATTGTACAAACAAGGTAAAACACCACAGCAAATCAAGCAGTATTTACTTGATACGCTCAAATAATCTCTCAAAGCATAACAAACCACCCCAAAACCAATGAATAACCAAATAAAGTTTTTAATTAAATAAAAGCAAAATAATATATTATGCGTTTTAAAATACAGTATATTTTAACAATTACCTTTCTCCTAATAAATGCTAACTATGTTTTTGCCCAACAAGGTTCTGCTAGTTGTAGTAGCGCAGTAAAAGCATGTGTAACCACCGTAAACTATTCTTTTGATGCTTCTTATAGTGGTGGTAGCGCAGGAGCAGGAAATAATTATGGTTGTCTTGGCACACAACCCAATCCAAGCTGGTATTATTTAGACATCGCCGAAAGTGGCAATATCGATATCGCCATTCAATCTAATACATCAGGAAGAGATATAGATTTTGCTATATGGGGCCCTTATTCCAATATCGGAACAGCACAATTAGCATGTGGCAGTTTGCCCACCCCTATCTCTTGTAGTTATTCGCCAAGTGGTACAGAATTGGGACAAATCCCCAGTGCTCAAGCAGGTGATACATACTTGTTCTTATTAACCAATTTTTCTAATACTGCCAATAATGTGTCATTTACACAAACAGGTGGTACAGGGCAAACAAATTGTGACGGAATACCTGGTATCAACCAATATTGTGCAGGCGCACAAAAAGCATGTTTAACACAAAGCGGTGTAAATTTCCCCGCAAGCACCGATGCCGGTAGCGCACCCGCAGGAAACAACTATGGTTGTTTGGGTAGTACCCCCAATCCTGCTTGGTACTATATCAAATATAATAATGTAGGTACTATCAATATGCAAATGCAAGGTCTTGGTGGCGGCGATATCGACTTTGCCGTATGGGGACCCTACACTACTCTCAACTCCGCCGCTGCTGCTTGTGGTAGCTTACCCGCTCCTGTTGCTTGTAGTTATTCTGCTTCGGCTACCGAGACCGCAAGTATCACCAATACTGCTGCAGGACAAATTTATTTAGTACTATTAACTAATTACTCTAACCAAGTACAAGACATCTCCTTTACACAAACCGGTGGTTCAGGTGTGACCGATTGTGTGGGTACAGGCGTTTGTGTTATGCAAAGCATCACTGTTACACCCACCACAGGCTGCCGCGACAATAGCGGCGGTACGCCAACCGTCAACCCCGGTGATGATGACTATCTTGCGGACGTGACAGTTACCTATATCAATCCTCCTTTAGTATCAGGAAGTACACTTAGTTTGGGAGGCGCTGCCACAGGTTCTGTGACATTGTCAGCAGGATTTAATGAAACAACATATACTTTCACAGGAGTATCATTACCAGCTAATGGTGGCACTTCTACCGTCTCTGCAAGTTTCTCTGCTGATAGCGACTGTACTATTTCTACTACCGTTAATAATCCTGCCTCTTGCTCACCACCACCTTGTATTATTACCAACGATGACTGTGTCGATCGCGTACCTATGTGCCCTGGTGTCAATCCAACTTGTACACCAACAGGAGCAGGAGCAGTAACCGACTTTACTACTGATGGTGGTAGTATGGATGATGGTTGTATTGCTGGTGAAAATGGTTCAGCATGGTATACGATTAATATTGAACAAACAGGAACCTTAGAATTTACAATCAATTCGCCTAGTACTGATATGGACTTCGTGATGTATGGTCCATTCACAGGTGCGCCTCCGTGTGATGCCACAGCAGGCATACCCATACGTTGTGACTATGCAGGGACAAGTGGTAGTGGACAAACAGGCTTATTGGGTGACGGCTCTGCTTCTGGTTTTGATGCGGCTTTGTCTGTAACCGCAGGACAAAATTATGTGTTTGTTATTGACAATTTTAGCCAAACTGGGGTAGGTTTTACCATCACTTGGGGTGGTATTGCTTCAAATACAGGGGCTATTAGTTGCGATGTTCCCGTAAACTGTACTACATCAAGTTTGGCTATTTCGGCTCCAACAGCCGTTTGTAGCGGAGCGAGTGTTCCAGTAACAGCAACATGTACAGGTGGCGGAGCTACTATTGACTATGATATTTATACATATCAAGACGCAAGTGGTAATCCTGCTGTAGCTCCTACAGGATATGCTTTGTTTGGCGATGGTGTTGCAGCTCCCTAT
>JAEUUX010000235.1 GCA_016787295.1 Chitinophagales bacterium | reverse complement strand
TTGTTTCCTTACAATGAGATATTGTTTCCTTACAATGAGATATTGTTTCCTTACAATGAGATATTGTTTCCTTACAATGAGATATTGTTTCCTTACAATGAGATATTCTGTTTTCTATTTTAACTATTTTGGCGGACTATATACACCAGATGCTTTAAAAACATCCGAATGTATATAGCCCGCCATATGCTTACATCACTAAATCGTTGGACTAATCAACTAAAATAGCACACTACTAACAAAAAAAACTTTACCTTTGCAGAATAAAAGCACCATCTCCTTTTGTCTAAACAGCAACACATCATTTTGTACCTCCTTTTCTAAGTATCACTTATGATAAATCGTCGTTCTTTTTTGTCGCGCTTTGCTCCTTTGCGAGCCAAAAACGAAGTGGCACAACAACAGCAAAGTAGTAGTACCTTAGCACCTTATACAGGTGCGTTTGGTACGCCCCAAATCACTCACCTTTTGCGGCGCACTATGTTTGGCGTTAGCAAGGCACACTTGCAAACCCTGCAAGGCATGACCCTTGACCAAGCCATTAACTTGTTGCTGACTGTTCCTACCTCCTCTCCTACCCCACCCATCAACCACTATTCCACCACCGACCCCGATGTGGCACTCGGACAAACGTGGATAAACGCTCCTTTTAACAGCGTCTTCGAAGGGCAACGCCGCAACTCCACCAAATTGTGGTGGATGAACCTCATGCGAACTCCTGCCACACCCAGCATCTTCGAAAAAATGGTGTTGTTTTGGCATAATCATCTTGCCACCGAGTCTGATGTGGTGGCTTCTGCTCTATTGTTGTATAACCATCTGCTAACATTGCGACAATATACCTTGGGCAATTTCAAACAAATGGTACATGCTGTTACCATCGACCCTGCTATGCTTCGATACCTCAACGGTGTGCAGAACACCAAAAACAACCCCGACGAAAATTATGCTCGCGAGTTGCAAGAGTTGTTTACGGTTGGTAAAGGTCCCGACTCGCAGTATACCGAAGAAGACGTGCAAGCCG
Source organism: Chitinophagales bacterium (assembly GCA_016787295.1). Classification (GTDB taxonomy): domain Bacteria; phylum Bacteroidota; class Bacteroidia; order Chitinophagales; family UBA2359; genus JAEUUX01. The sequence continues at coordinate 5,328 of JAEUUX010000235.1, read as the reverse complement.
CTGCTAAGGTTTTAACAGGCTATCGCATCAACTTCACCACCTTTACCTACTTTTTCTTGCCCACTGCCCACGATACTTCCAACAAACAATTTTCGGCGTTTTACAACAATACTATCATTCAAGGGCAAACAGGCGCAGCGGGCGAAAACGAACTTAGTGCGCTTTTGGACATGATTTTTGCTACCCAAGAAGTGGCAAAACACGTCTGTCGAAAACTCTATCGTTTCTTTGTTTACTACGAAATTACCGACCAAATCGAAGCAGACATCATCACGCCTTTAGCCAATATATTCCGCGATAATAACTACGAAATTCTACCTGTTTTATCTGCTTTGTTGCGAAGTGAGCATTTCTTTGATAGTTATTATAGCGACTGTGTCATCAAAAATCCGTTAGACTTTTTTGTGGGTATGTGTCGCGAAATGCAAATACCCTTCCCGTCCGATATGGTACTGACCTACCAAGCCACCGAACGCATTAGGACACAATGCACCAATTTACAGCTTAATCCTTGCGACCCACCGTCGGTATCTGGTTGGCCCGCCTACTACCAAGAGCCTTCTTTTCACGAACTTTGGATAAATACGGATACTTTCTCTAAACGCATGGAAATTGGTAGTACGATGTGCAATAATGGTTATCAAATTATTGTCGGACAAAGACTAAAAATAGACCACGTTGGTTTTACGCTGACCTTTGATAATCCCTCCGACCCCAATGCTTTGGTAGACGAAGCCGTATTGATGTTGTATAGCTATGATGTAGACCAAGAATTTAAGGATTACCTGAAATCGTTCCTTTTGTCGGGACAAACATCTGATTATTATTGGAGCGATGCTTGGGCAGAGTATACCAGCAACCCCACCGACACTAATGCCTACAATACGGTGAACAGTCGGTTAAAGGCTATGTTTGAATATATGCTGACACAAGCCGAATACCAATTGTACTAGTGTTCTGTTCTATCTATTTGGTCGGAAAAAAGCTGTTTTGCCGTAAAAAATAAGGATATATTTGTTCGAATGGCGAAGCGCGTTAGGGATGCGGAGGGTGGCGTTAGCCAGTGCGGAGAGCAACGAAGCACCGAAGCAAAGCGAAGCCCGTAGCAGCCCGACCCGCAGGGAAACGCCCAAATATCAATGTATTATTATCGGACTATTTAAGCCAAATGGAACGGTAGTATTCAATAAACATACTTCTGTATTGGGTAAAAAAACTGCTATAACATTCCATTATGTATCAAGTATAAAGGTTTTGGTCAGCAAAAAATAGGTTTTGGTCATTTGATAGACATTTTTCTTGGAAAATATAGCGAAATTCACTACTTTAGTGGCGATTTTCGCACTATTAAGTGACAAAGTGTGCTTATTTTTTGTACTATCAAATAACCTTTATCAATCTACGGGATATGAACAGACGCAGTTTTTTTGAACAATTGGCATTTCGCCAAAACAGTTTCGCCGAACAACAACAGCAAGCAGGACTCGAACCATATACGGGAACATGGGCAACGCCACAGGTCTGCCATTTGTTGCGCCGCGCCACCTTTGGCATTCGTGCCAGCGATATAGCCACCTTGCAAGGGCTTGGCATGGCAGCAGCAGTAGATTTGTTGCTCACGCCGCCCGCCAATGTTTCTCAACCTATCAACTATTATATGGCAGGTGTTGGTTTGGGTGTAGATGGTGTGGTGCCTTTGTCCGATGTATGGGTAGATAAATTAGTATCGGGTGATGTTAATCCCGAAATAGGACGCATGGAGTCGGTCAAATTGTGGCTTTTGGAGCGCATGAGGCTGCACTCTCCTACCATTTTTGATAAAATGACCCTGTTTTGGCACAATCATTTTGCGGTAGAAGAACTCCATATATATCCTGCTAATGCCAACGACCTTTACCACTATTTTAATACCATCGACCAACATGCCTTGGGCAATTTTAAGGCACTGACCCGCGCCATAACACTCAATCCTGCTATGTTGTATTACCTCAATGGTGTGTGGAACAATGCTGTTGCTCCCGACGAAAACTATGCCCGCGAGTTGCAGGAATTGTTTACTATCGGTAAAGGTGTTGATGCCCATTTTACGGAAGATGATGTTAAAGCGGCTGCTCGCGTCCTGACGGGTTATCGTGTCAACCAAATCGGAACACACAGTTTTTATTTTGACCCTGCTGCTCACGATACTGCCAACAAACAGTTCTCTGCCTTCTATAACAATACCATCATTCAAGGTGGAACGGCTGCTTATGGTGCCACATCGCCGCCCGAATTAGATGCTTTGTTAGACATGATTTTTGCACAAGCCGAAGTAGCCAAATTCATTTGTCGCAAAATCTATCGCTTTTTTATCTACCACGATATTACACCCAGCATAGAGACTAATATTATTGTACCATTGTCCAACATTTTTCGCGACAACAACTACAATATATTGCCCGTTTTGCAAACTTTGTTCAAAAGTGCGCACTTCTATGAAAGTCTGAACTATGCTTGTCTTATCAAAAGCCCAATAGATTTTGTAATAGGTTTGTGCAGGGAGTTCAACATTGCCTTTTGGACGGGTACTTCTAATGCTTGGGTGGTTAATACGCAACAAATGTTGGCTGCCAATGCCTATCGTTGTGCCGATAAATTGCTTTTTGAAACCAAGTACGAAAATATGCACGTTGCCAATCCACCATCAGTATCTGGTTGGCAAGCCTACTACCAAGCTCCTATGTATAACGGACATTGGATAAATACCGACACCTACGGCAAACGCATGGAATGGGTGTATAGGTTGTGCCATGATGGTATCAGTACTGGCGGACTCTGGTGGTCTTCGCCCGGCAGTTGGACACTAAAAATCAACCTGATAGGTTTTGCTCAATCGTTATCCAATCCCGCCGATCCTAATGTTTTGGTACAAGATGCTTTGGTACGTCTATACAGCTATCCTGTTGAACAAGACTTTAAAGATTATCTAAAATCTTTCCTTTTGTCGGGACAAACATCTGATTATTATTGGAGCGATGCTTGGGCAGATTATATTGCTGAACCCAACAACCTTACCTATAAAAATATTGTAGAAAGCCGCTTGCGCGATTTGTTGAGTTTCATGCTCACACAAGCCGAGTATCAACTGTTCTAATTCCATAGCACCACCATTTTTTTTTCATTCATCAAAAAAACGCATACTTAAATATATGCAACGCAGAAGTTTCCTTAAAACCATAGCGCCTGCCGTTGTCATGCCATCGCTTATCAATGGCTTAACGGTTAAGGCATTTGCCAACGCCACTATCACTAACCAATTAGCAGCCCTCCAAAGCGATACAGACAAGGTGCTGGTGTTGATTCAACTTAATGGCGGCAACGACGGTCTGAATACGGTCTTGAACTTAGACCAATATACCAATTTGGCGGCGGCGCGCAGTAGCGTCCTAATTCCCGAAACGGCTGCCTTAGCTCTCAATGGCACTAATGCCGTTGGGCTTCACCCCGCTATGACTGGTATGCAACAGCTCTACAACGAGGGCAAAGTGACCATCGTGCAAGGTGTGAGCTATCCCAATCCCAACTATTCGCACTTCCGTGCTACTGATATTATAACTTCGTCTTCCGATGCCGACCAAGTATTGACCTCTGGTTGGTGCGGGCGCTATTTGGAGCAAGAATATCCCAATTTCCCGACCAACTATCCCAATACCGACTATCCCGACCCGCCTGCCATACAAATTGGTGTGGGTCTGCCTTTGTTGTTCCAAGGCACTGCCGCTAATTTAGCCGTTACACTTTCAGGTACACAAATTTTTGACGATTGGGTGAATGGTAGCAATGGCGCTTTGCCCAACACACCCGCCGGACATGAGCTGGGGTATCTCCGCACCGTTGCGCAACAAACTCAAAGCTATGCAGGACAAATTACAGCCGCTGCTCTCAATATCACCACACAATCACCCAATTATCCCGCTGCGGGTGCTAATCCTTTAGCCGACCAACTCAAATTGGTGGCACGCCTCATTGCAGGTGGTCTCCAAACACGCATATATTTGGTATCTTTGGGAGGGTTTGATACACACGCCAGCCAAGTAGCCGCCACCGACACCACCACCGGCACCCATGCCAATTTATTGAGCAACCTTTCTCAAGCTATCAAAGCATTTATGGACGATTTGGCGTTTTTGAGCATACAAGATCGCGTCGTAGGTCTCACTTTTTCGGAATTTGGCAGACGCATTATCAGCAATGGTAGTGGCGGTACTGACCATGGCTCGGCGTTTCCGATGTTTGTTTTTGGCGAACAAGTAGCCGCAGGAATAGTGGGCAACAGTCCTGTCATTCCTGCCACTGTCACCGAAAACGACAACTTAGCCATGCAGTTTGATTTTAGAACCATCTATGCTTCTTTGCTCAAAGATTGGTTCTGCGCCGATGCCAGCACCGTCGACACTGCTTTAGCCGATACTTTCTTGCCTACAACGGTGGTCGAATCCGCTTGCTGCGTACCGCCCACGCCCATTATTTCGGGTGCTGCTGCTTCTTGTCTCAACAATGTAGCAACTTACAGTGTGCCAGCCGTTGCAGGTGATACCTATCTTTGGACAGTAACTGGTGGTACTATTGTGAGCGGTCAAGGCACTAGTAGCATACAAGTACAGTGGAATAATGGCACACAAGGTAATGTACAGGTGCAACAAAGTCATTAAGTTTTATTGTACAATTTTTATAAAAATTAATTGCCCGATACTTGCTTTTGGAAAGAAAGCAGGTATCGGGTATTCTTTTGCTTATATTTTGTATCAGGTAGACATATTCCGCACAGAATAATACCCACCCACAGCGTTTTATAACACTTAGGATGGGTAGGTAAGGAAAGAAGGAGGAAACAAACAATTAAGCAAATGTTTCATTTAACCATATAGTTAATGAATAGTAAATTTGTTGAGTGATAATAGTGAGTGACGTAGCAAATAAAATAAACGCAAAAGCCTCCCCTACAAAATTTTATAGAGGTAGGCAAAAGCAAAGGCATTAGCAATTGTTACACTTATTGACTAAACCTGAGACAGGTCTGGGGGTATAATCTAAAATTATTTACGACGGTGATAGTAGTTGCAAAGGTAGTTTTTTATTACCAATAAACTATTATCAAAGTAATGAAATACCGTTTTTAAGTAACAAACAAAGCTATACAAACAACAATTTGATAACGACATTATTAAGTGGTATTTCTGAAAATAGCAACGATAAGAAAGTATTCAAATAAACCCTGAAAGGGTGATAGGTTTATAGCAAAAAAACGGAGCAAAAAAAGGTATAAACCCCGACGGGGTGAAATTTGTC
>JAEUUX010000190.1 GCA_016787295.1 Chitinophagales bacterium | reverse complement strand
CAACACCAACACCGACGAAACAGCCACCGTCACACTACTCGACCTTAGTGGAAAAACAGTCGCCATCAACAACGAATACGCCACCGCTGGCAGCAATGAATTTGGCATAGATACCAACCAACTACCCGCTGGCATCTATCTCGTTCGCCTACAAACACCCACACAGAGCTTTACAGAACGCTTAGTTATTGCTCGCTAAACAAGCATTCCTATCATTACACTCTCTTTTGTTTGTTTTTGCAAAACTTCTACAAAAAAAGTGATTTTTTTTAAAAAAAATGTGCCAACTTTGGTAAGGTTTTTCCCTGTTTTTCCCTTTATACAGTATACAATTGCTATTCAATAAACTACCATTGCTTTTACCTCACCTGCTTTTCCTTGCTTTTGCGAAGCTCAGATAAAAAATACAAAGAAATAACAAAATCATTTTATTTCCTTTTTTCTTTTGAAGTTCACTTTACTGTCACTTTTTAACAAACTAAACCATTTATTAACCATTCTTAATCTTTGCATCATGTTTAAAAATTGCATCTATGCCCTTGGGCTTGTTATTACGGTATTAACCACCGTATTTTCTCCTACCAATGCCTACGCTTGGATTTGCGCACAAAGTGTGACAATTGATGGTATTTCTTTTAGTGGTAATTGCATGACAGTTGAATACATTTCTACTGTTCCCGTTTCTGGTACTACTTACTATGTAGACTACAAATTAAGTAGTGCCACAACTTGGCAATCATCACCTTCTGGCTCAAATGGTATTATTACTGTTTGTGGTTTAAATTATGGAGCTACTTATAATGTCCGAGTTAGAGCAACTTGTAGCTATGGCAATACTTATTCTACAACATCTACGGTCACTGTTCCTAATGCTCCCACTTGCCCGCTTGTTACAGGACTTGCCGTAACAACTCCAAATCCATATCAAATAAATCCTGTGACACTCAGTTGGACTGCAATAAGTGGTTATACCAGCTATACTGTTACGTTATACGATATTGATACTATGGGTATTGGCACCTATACTGCTAATACCAATAATCTTAATGTATCTCTTACTTCTGGTAGCTACTATTTTTCTGTAAAACCTAATAATTGTACTGGCGGTACTACACCTACTTTGTATGGATTTAGTGTTGGTGGATGTGATGTGATTGATGCAGGCAATACTGCTGCAACTGCTAGATTGTTGAGCGTTAATACAGGAAGTAGTGTTACATTAACAGGGTGTCTAAGTTCTACTGCCGACCAAGATTGGTATCAATTGAATACCAATGGCGCTACTGTTACACTAACTGGTCCCGCTGGTGTGAATTATAAAGTATCCTTGTATTATAAAGCAAGCCTTATAGCAACTCAAATATCTACTAATGGTTCTCCTGTAACCATAACTGGCAGTTGTCAGCCTACACCTTACTATAGAATTAAAATTTTTACTACCCAAACAACAGTATCTTCTAATGTTTACACTTTAACTGCAAGCGTACCTGCTTGTAAAATGGCAATAGAATCCTCTCCTGCCCCCACCCTCTCCCTATACCCCAACCCCACGCGCAACCACGCCACCCTACAATACAACACCAACACCGACGAAACAGCCACCGTCACACTACTCGACCTTAGTGGAAAAACAGTCGCCATCAACAACGAATACGCCACCGCTGGCAGCAATGAATTTGGCATAGATACCAACCAACTACCCG